>CAZZZX010000129.1:3864-7347 GCA_964658585.1 uncultured Novosphingobium sp. | reverse complement strand
CCCCCCGGATTTGGATGCTCTCGAAGGGGCGTCGCCCTCCCCGAACCGCGGCCTTCGACCTTCCGTTCGTGAGCCGTCTCTAATCCCGCTTCCGCTCGCTTGTCATGAATGAAATGACGGTTGCAATCGAAACAGCTGACTCTGTGATGAATGGGCAACAGGTGATGCCGGTGGCCTGCCGGTTGCCTGATCGTCGCGCGCGCCATAGAGCGTGGCCGCCCGTTCCCGTTCCCGTCGAAAGCCCGCCATGCGCCTTTCCCGCCACTTCCTGCCCGTGCTCAAGGAATCGCCCGCCGACGCGCAGATCGTCAGCCACAAGCTGATGCTGCGCGCCGGGCTGATCCGGCAGACCGCGGCGGGCATCTACGCCTGGCTGCCGCTGGGCCATCGCGTGCTTCAGAAGATCGCGCAGATCGTCCGCGAGGAGCAGGATCGCGCGGGTGCGATCGAGTTGCTGATGCCCACGCTGCAGTCCGCCGATCTGTGGCGCGAATCCGGTCGCTACGACGCCTATGGGCCCGAAATGCTGCGGATCACCGATCGCCACGATCGCGACATGCTCTACGGCCCGACCAACGAGGAGATGATTACAACCCTGTTCCGCGACGGCGCACGCAGCTATCGCGACCTGCCGCGCACGCTCTACCACATCCAGTGGAAGTTCCGCGACGAGGTGCGCCCGCGCTTCGGCATCATGCGCGGCCGCGAGTTCCTGATGAAGGACGCCTATTCGTTCGACATGGACGAGGCCGGCGCGCGGCACAGCTACAACCGGATGTTCGTGGCGTATCTGCGCACCTTCGCGCGGATGGGGCTGCGCGCGATCCCGATGCAGGCGGATACCGGGCCGATCGGCGGCGATCTCAGCCACGAGTTCATCGTGCTCGCGCCGACCGGCGAGAGCGAGGTGTTCTATCACGCCAACTGGGAGCGGCCGGCGACGCTCGCCACCATCGATTTCGACGATGTCGCCGCCCTCCGGGAGATCGTCGCGGGCTATACCGCCGACTATGCCGCCACCGAGGAAAAGCGCGACCCTGCGGCCGAGCAGGCAGCGGGCGAGCAGTTGCGCCGGTCGCGCGGGATCGAGGTCGGGCACATCTTCTATTTCGGCGAGAAATACGCGAAGCCGATGAACCTGCGCGTGCAGGGGCCGGACGGCGGCGAGGTGGTGCCGCACATGGGCAGCTACGGGATCGGCGTGTCGCGGCTGATCGGTGCGATCATCGAGGCGAGCCATGACGAGGCCGGCATCGTCTGGCCCGACGCGGTCGCGCCCTATGCCGCCGGCCTCATCAACATGCGCGCGGACGACGCCGCCTGCACCGCCGCGGCGGACGATCTCTACGCGCGGCTGCAGGCGGCGCATGTCGACACGCTGTACGACGATCGCGACGAGCGCGGCGGCGCCAAGTTCGCGACGATGGACCTGATCGGCCTCCCCTGGCAGATCGTCGTCGGTCCCAAGGGGCTCGCCAAGGTGGTGGTCGAGGTCAAGCGCCGCGCCACCGGCGAGAAGGTCGAGCTGTCGGTCGACGATGCGATCGCACGGGTGGCGGCCAGGTGAGCAGGCGGACCAGGCTCCGCTCTCCCGAGGGGCAGAGGGCTTCATGATCCTCACCCGCTACGAGCGGATGGTCGCGCGGCGCTATCTGCTGCCCGGGCGCGGCGAGGCGTTCATCTTCCTCGTCGCGTCGATCAGCCTGGTCGCGGTGGCATTGGGCGTCGCCGCGCTGATCGTCGTGATGAGCGTGATGAACGGCTTCCGCGCCGACCTGTTCGACAAGATCGTCGGATTGAACGGCCACGCCGTCATCCAGGGCTATGCCGGCGACGGCCTGCCCGACTGGCGCCGCCTGGTGCAGCAGACGCGCGCCACGCCCGGCGTCACCTCGGCGATCCCGCTGATCGAGCAGCCGCTGGTGGCGACGGTGCAGGGCCGCGCCGAGCCGATCCTGCTGCGCGGAATGCAGATGCCCGATCTGCGCACCGCGATCGGCAAGAGCGTCAAGTTCGGCAATCTCGCCGACGTGACGCCGGGATCGAACATGGTCGCGATCGGATCGCGCCTCGCCCAGTCGCTCGGGGTCGGCGTCGGCGACAGCATCTCGGTGCTCAACCCCGCCGGCCAGTCGACCCCGTTCGGCACGGTGCCGCGGATCGTCAGCTATACGATCGGCGCGATCTTCGAGGTCGGCATCTACGATTTCGACAAGGCCTATGTCGTGATGCCGCTCGCCGATGCGCAGCAACTGCTGCTGATGGGCGACGCGGTGGGGATGATCGAGATCGATACCGTCGACGCCGATCGCGTCGGCCAGATCCTCGCCCCCCTCAAGCCGCGAATCGCCGGATCGGGGGTGGTGATCGACTGGCGGCAGATGAACGCCTCGCTGTTCCAGGCGCTCGCGGTCGAGCGGGTGACGATGTTCGTGGTCCTGTCGATCATCATCCTGGTGGCGGTGTTCAACATCCTGTCCTCGCTCATCATGCTGGTCCGCGCCAAGACCCGCGACATCGCGATCCTGCGGACGATGGGGGCGAGCCGCGGCGCGATGCTGCGCATCTTCCTGGTCGTCGGCGTGACGATCGGCCTGCTCGGCATCGTCGCGGGCTGGGTGCTGGCCGCGATATTCCTGTTCTTCCGCCAGGACGTCGTCGATGTCGTGCAGAAGATCACCGGCGAGGATCTGTGGGATCCGTCGATCCGCGTGCTGACCGAACTCCCCTCGCGGACCAGCCCGATCGAGGTCGCGATCGTCAGCGGCATGACCCTGTTGTTCGCGTTCCTCGCGACGCTCTACCCAGCGTTCAAGGCGGCGAGCACCGATCCGGTGCAGGTGCTGCGTTATGAGTGACGTGCTGGCGGTCGCCGGGCTGACGCGCAGCTATACCCAGGCGAGCGTGACGATCGACGTGCTGCGCGGCGTCGACCTGAGCGTCGGCCCCGGCGAGATCGTCGCACTGCTCGGGCCGTCGGGCTCGGGCAAGTCGACGATGCTCCAGGCGATCGGATTGCTCGAGGGCGGGTTCGAGGGATCGATCCGCATCCTCGGCGAGGAGGTCGCGACGCTCGACAATGACGGGCGCACGCGGGTCCGCCGCGACCGGCTCGGCTTCGTCTACCAGTTCCACCATCTGCTGCCCGATTTCACCGCGCAGGAGAATGTCGTCCTGCCGCAGCTGATCGCGGGCAGCGACACCGCGACCGCGCGCGATCGCGCGCGCAGCCTGCTCGAGACGCTGGGGCTCAGCCAGCGGCTCGACCATCGCCCCAGCAAGCTGTCGGGCGGCGAGCAGCAGCGCGTCGCGGTGGCGCGCGCGCTGGCGACCAGCCCGGCACTGGTGCTCGCCGACGAGCCCACCGGCAATCTCGACGAGGCGACCGCCGATGATGTGCTTGCGCTGACGCGCGATCTCGTCACACGAACCGGCTGCGGCTTTCTGATGGTGACCCACAGCACGCGGCTGGCCGCGACGCTC
>CAZZZX010000129.1:0-3854 GCA_964658585.1 uncultured Novosphingobium sp. | reverse complement strand
CGACGTGGTGCTCGCCGAGTTTCTCAGGCTGGTGCGGGGCGAAGGCTCGGCGGCGCTGGTCGCGACGCACAACGAACGGCTGGCGGCGAAGATGGACCGCGTGGTGCGGCTGCACGAGGGGCGGCTGGCCTGAGCCTTCGTCATCCCGGCGAAGACCGGGACGACGAGACCGCATCGCCTAACCCGCCGCGGCGATGATCGGCAGGAATTGCGCCGCAGTCAGGCTCGCGCCGCCGACCAGCGCGCCGTCGACGTCGGGGATCGACAGCAGCTCGGGCGCGTTCGCGCCGGTCACCGAGCCGCCATAGAGAATGCGGACCAGTTCGGCCTCCTCGGGATCGAGCAGGTCGCGCAGGCGGTGGCGGATCAGCGCGTGGATCTCGGCGACCGCGGCGCGCGACGGCGTGCGCCCGGTGCCGATCGCCCAGAGCGGCTCGTAGGCGATCATGATCGATGCGCCCGACGCTAGCGGCAGCGACGCCTCGAGCCGGCGCTCGACCACCGAGGTGGTCTGCCCGGCATCGTGTTCCTCCTCGTTCTCGCCCAGGCAGATGATCGCGGTCAGCCCGTGCGCGATCGCGCGTTCGGCCTTGGCGCGGACGCCGCGGTTGCGCTCCATCTGATCGCGGCGGCGCTCGGAATGACCGACGATGGTGAGGCGCGCCCCCGCCTCGACCAGCATCGCCGCAGACGTGTTGCCGGTGAACGGCCCGCTCTCCTGCGCGTGGCAGTCCTGCGCGCCGATCAGCACCCCGTTCGACCGCGCCGCCGCGGGCGCGATCAGCGTGAAGGGCGGACAGATCGCGACGTCGATATGCGGCAGCGCGCGCGCCGCCTCGCCGATCGCATCGAGCTCGGCGAGCGCGGCGAGATTGCCGTTCATCTTCCAGTTTCCAGCAATCATCCGCCGCCGCATGACGTCCCCCCTCCGCTGTCGTGGAGGTTCCGTATCCCGTGGCCGCACCACATGCCAGCGTGCTTGTCGCGGGCGCGTCCCGCATCGAGGGGCGCAAACCCGATCACGGCCATTGGCCTGATCGGGTTTGCGTCCTAAGGGGTGACGCTCGATTGCACCGAGCCTGGAACCCGCATGATCGCCTTCTTCCGCCGTACCCTCGCCTCCAAGCTGGCGCTCGGCCTGCTCGCGCTCATCATGCTCGCCTTCATCCTGACCGGGGTCTACACGCGCGAACTGCCTGGTGCCTCGTCGCTCGCGGGGACCAGCGGCAGTACGCTGGCCGAGGTCGGCAAGCGTACGATCACCGTGCCCGAGATGGACGATCGGGTCCGCCGGGAGTTCGCGCGCTATGCGCAGCAGCAGCCCGGGCTCGATCTGGCAGGCTTCGTCGCGGGCGGCGGTTATGGGCAGGTGATCGACCAGACCATCGCGGCGACCGCGCTCGAGATGTTCGGCCGCGCGATCGGGCTGGTCGCGAGCAAGAAGCAGGTCGACGGCCAGATCGCGGGCATCCCGGCGTTCCAGGGGCCGACCGGCAAGTTCGATCCGCAGGCGTTCCGCAACGCGCTGGCCCAGCAGCACATCGCCGAGGCATCGCTGCGCCGCGATATCGCGGGCGACGCGATCCGCCAGATGGTGATGCTGCCCGCCACCGGCGCGGTGTCGCTGCCCGACGGCCTGGTCGCGCCCTATGCCAATCTGCTCGTCGAGCAGCGTCAGGGCACGATCGGGCTGGTGCCCGCCGCCGCATTCTCCGCCGGACCGCCGCCGGGCGATGCCGAACTCGCGGCCTTCTACAAGGCGCATCTCGCCGCCTATACGCTGCCCGAGCGCCGGGTGCTGCGCTACGCGCTGATCGGCCGTGACCAGGTCGCCGCCGGGGCGGTCCCGACCGAGGCCGAGATCCGCAAGGTCTATGATGCCGCGCCCGAGAAATACGCGGCGCGGGAGACCCGCACGCTCAGCCAGGTGGTGCTCGACAGCCAGGCCAAGGCGGACGGCTTCGTCGCCGCGGTCAAGGGCGGCAAGAGCTTCGCCGACGCCGCCAAGGCGGCGGGCTTCGGCGCATCCGACATCGCGATCGGCGAGAAAACGCAGGCGCAGTTCGCCGCCCAGACCGCTCCCGCGGTCGCCGCCGCGGCCTTTGCGAGCGCGCAGGGCGGCATCACCGCGCCGGTCAAATCCGATCTCGGCTGGCACGTCGTCAAGGTCGAGGCGATCAAGCGCGTGCCCGCGACCCCGTTCGAGACCGCACGCCCGCAGATCGCGGGCGACCTTGCCAAGCAGAAGCAGGATCAGGCGCTCGCGACACTCGTCAACGGTGCGCAGGATGCGCTCGAGAAGGGCGGCAGCTTCGGCGACGTGGTCAACGCGGACAAGCTCGCCGTGCAGACCACGCCGGCGCTGCTCCCCTCGGGTCTGGCGCCCGACGATCCCGCCTACAAACCCGCGCCCGAGGTGCAGCCGCTGCTCAAGGCCGCGTTCCTCACCTCGCCGGATCAGCCGCCGACGGTCGAGACCGTGCAGGCGGGCGAGCGCTATGCGCTGCTCGCGGTCGACAAGATCGTCCCCGCCGCCCCGATCGCGTTCGCGCTGGTCAAGCCGCGCGTCGCCGCGGATTTCGTCGCGGTGCGTGCGTCGCAGCGCGCCAAGGCGGTCGCCGACGCGATCCTCGCCAAGGTCAAGGCGGGTGCGGCGATGGACAAGGCGTTCGCCGCCGCTCCCGTCACGCTGCCGCCGGTGCAGAAGGGTTCGGGACGCCGCATGGACCTCGCCCGTGCCCAGGGCCGCGTCCCCGCCAGTCTCAAGGCGCTGTTCACCATGCCCGTCGCGTCGGTACGGCTGGTTCCTGCCGAGGGCGGCAAGGGCTGGTACATCGTCCAGCTCCAGGCGATCGTGCCCCCCGATGCGAAGCTGATGCCGCCGATGATCGCGAGCAGCCGCGGCGATCTCGTCCAGGCGGTGACCGACGAATATGTCCAGGAGTTCGCGCATTCCGCGGGCGATGCGGTCGGCGTCACGCGCAACGCCAAGGCGATCGCCGATCTCAAGGCGCAACTGCTCGGCAAGGCGCCGATCGCGGGCCAGTGAGCGACGCGGCGGCGAACGACGCGATCGCGGCGGCGGCGCTCGACGCCGGCCGCCCGGCGATCGTCTGGCGGCGCCAGATCGCCGATACCGAGACGCCGGTCTCCGCCGCGCTCAAGCTGATCGAGCCCGCGCGCGGCGACTATCTGCTCGAATCGGTCGAGGGCGGCCGCACCCGCGGACGCCACAGCATGATCGGGCTCGCCCCCGATCTGGTGTTCCGCGCCGCGGGCACGCGCGCCGAGATCAATGCCGAGTGGCTCGCCGACCGCGACGCGTTTCAGCCCTGCGAGGAGGATGCGCTCGCCGCGCTGCGCGCGCTGGTCGGGCGCTGCCGGATGGACGTGCCCGCGGGCCTGCCCGGCGCGATCGCCTGTCTGGTCGGCTATTTCGCGTACGAGACGGTCGGCCTGATCGAGCGGTTGCCCCGCCCCGCCCCCAATCCGCTCGACCTGCCCGACATGCTGTTCGTGCGCCCGACGCTGATCCTGCTGTTCGACCGGCTGACCGACGAGCTGTTCTGGCTGGCTCCGGTATGGCCGGGCGGCGGCGCCACGGTCGCCGATGCGGTGGCGCGGATCGCGGCGGCGCAGACGCGCCTCGACGGCCCGATGCCGCGCGCGGGGCCGCTCCCCGTGCCCGAACCGCGTGCGCCCGAACCGCAGCTCCCGCCCGGCCGCTATGGCGAGATGGTCGCCGCCGCCAAGGATTACATCGCGGCGGGCGACATCTTCCAGGTCGTGCTGGCGCAGCGCTTCACGCGGCCGTTCGCGCCGCCGCCGTTCGCGCTCTACCGCGCGCTGCGGCG
>CAZZZX010000128.1:0-7392 GCA_964658585.1 uncultured Novosphingobium sp. | reverse complement strand
GATCGCCGCGGAGGATTCGGGGTTCTGCACGCATCACGGCTTCGATTTCGCGTCGATGCGCGCGGCGTTCGCGGCGAACGAGCGCGGCCACCGGCTGCGCGGCGGCTCGACGATCAGCCAGCAGACCGCGAAGAACGTCTTTCTGTGGCAGGGCCGGTCCTATGTCCGCAAGGCGCTCGAGGCATGGTTCACAGCGCTGATCGAGCTGATCTGGGGGAAGCGCCGGATCATGGAGGTCTATCTCAACGTCATCGAGACCGGCATCGGCACCTATGGCGTGAACGCCGGCGCACAGCATTACTATCGTCACGACGCCAGCCGGCTCAGCGTCGGCGAGGCGGCGCGGATGGCGGCGGTGTTTCCGCTGCCCAAGGTGCGCGGCGTGGCCGCGCCGACCGGCTTCGTCCGCCGCTACGGCAACCGCATCGCGGCGCGGGTGGGCGTGGTGCAGCGCCAGCGGCTGGATGCGTGCGTGCGCTGACGGCGGTCAATCGGATGACGTTCGCTCAGCGGCCGTCATTGGGATAATCGCTTCGATCGATCCCGAAGGTTTCGTTTTCCTCCACGGTCGAATGGACCGGATGCCCGTCCGGATCGCGCGACGGCCTGAAGCGGAAGCGGTGCTGGATCAGCGCGCAGACACGCTCGTCGAGCAGGGGCTTGCCGCTCGAATGCGTGACCTCGCAGCGATCGATATGGCCGGTGGTATCGACGCCGTAGCGGACGCCCACGGTATAATCGACGCCCGACGCCAGCAGTTCGAGCGGCACGTCGCTCGCCTTGAGCCGGCCGCCGATCTGCTCGGGCGGCGTATCGTCGCCATCCCCCTCGCCATCTCCGCCGCCGCCATTGCCGTTGCCGCGCCCGCCGGCACCGTCGCCCGGTCCTGGTCGATCGGACGCCCCGCCGTGCGCCGCCGCGCCGATATCCGGTTTGGGCGCGGTGACGATCGGCGGCGGCTTGGGCGGAATCACGATCGGCACCGGCGCGACCACCGGTGTCGCCTTGTTCCTGAGGTTGCGCGGCGCGGGCTTGTCCTTGGCGCGGTGCGCGACCCGCGGCGGCTCGATCGGCGGCGGCGGAGGGGGCGGCGGCGGCCGGATGTCGATCACCGCGAGCGCGTGTTCGGCGGCGGTGCGCATGTCGACCGACAGGCCGAACACCAGCACGACGCCAAGCCCCGCCACCACCAGCGCGGTGCCGACACCCGCCAACACTCGATCCTGCACGACTGCGCGCACCCGGCTCACTCTCCCGGCCCATCCGCCGAGACAACGCGCACGGCGCTCAGCGGTCCCCGTCGGGATAGAGCGCGGCGGTGAAATACAATCCGTCGGGCGGCGCGTTGAGCCCGAGCGCGCCGCGGTCGCGCGCGGCGAGCGCGGTGGCGACATCCTCGTCCCGCCACCGCCCCTGGCCGACCAGCGCGAGGCAGCCGACCATCGAGCGCACCTGATGATGCAGGAACGAGCGCGCCGCCGCGATCACCTCGATCCCGTCCGCGACGCGCGCGACATCGAGCCGGTCGAGGGTGCGCACCGGGCTGTCCGCCTGGCAATGCGCGGAGCGGAAGGTGGTGAAATCGTGCCGCCCGACGAGATGCTGCGCCGCCGCGTGCATCGCGTCCGCGTCGAGCGGCGGCGCCAACCGCCACGCCCGCCCCGCCTCCAGCGCGAGCGGCGCGCGACGATCGACGATGCGATAGCGATAGCGCCGCCCGAGGCACGAGAAGCGCGCATGCCAGTCGTCCGCCACCGCCGCGCACGCCAGCACCGCGACCGGCGCGGGCCGCAGCCGTGCGTTGAGCGCCTCGCCCAGCCGGAACGCCGCGATCGGCCTGGCGATGTCGAGATGCGCGGCCATGCCGGTCGCGTGGACGCCCGCATCGGTGCGCCCCGCCGCCTGGACCTGCACCGTCTCGCCGGTGATCTCGAACGCCGCGGTCTCGATCGCCTGCTGCACGCTCGGCCCATGCGCCTGACGCTGCCAGCCCATGAACGGGCGGCCGTCATATTCGACGAGGAGCCGGAAGCGCGTCACGCCCGCGTTCAGCCGAGACGCGTTCCCGCGGGGATCGCGAAGCCGCGCAGCAGATCGGGCGTCGTCATCGCCCCGCGGCCCGCGCGACGGACGAGCAGCGGGCGGATCGCGCCGACGCCGCACGCGATCGACAGGCCGTCGTCGAGCACCGTCCCCGGCGCGCCGCTCGCATCGGCGATCGCCGCAGCGAGGATCTGGATACGTTCGCCGCGATGCTCGAAATACGCCCCCGGCGCGGGATTGAAGGCACGGACCTGGCGCTCGATTGTCTCGGCGGGCCGGGTGAAATCGAGCCGCGCCTCGGCCTTGTCGATCTTGGCGGCGTAGCTGACTCCGTCCTCGGGCTGCGCCTGCGGCGGCCAGGCGTCGGGCGCGGCGAGCACCTCGACGATCAGCGCGGCGCCGGCGTGCGCCAGCTCGTCGGTCAGCGCGCCCGCGGTCTTGTGGTCGACGCGGACCTCGCGGGTGGCGCGCATCGGCCCGGTGTCGAGCCCGCGTTCCATCTGCATGATCGTGACGCCGGTCGTCGCGTCGCCCGCCAGAATGGCGCGCTGGATCGGCGCCGCACCGCGCCAGCGCGGCAGCAGCGAGGCATGGACGTTGAGACAGCCGCGCACCGGCGCATCGAGCACCGGCTGCGGCAGGATCAGGCCATAGGCGGCGACCACCGCCGCTTCGAGCCCGAGCGCGGCAAAGGCGGCGCGATCCTCGTCCGCGCGCAGTGTCGCGGGGTGGCGGACCGTCAATCCGAGTGCCGCGGCGCGCGCCTGGACCGCGCCCGGCGCCAGCGCCTTGCCCCGCCCCGCCGGCCGCGGCGGCTGGGTATAGACGCACGCGATCTCGTGACCGGCGGCGTGGAGGGCGTCGAGGATCGGCACCGCGAACGCGGGCGTTCCCATGAAGGCGATGCGCATCGCGCACCCCAAGCGCTTGGCAAGCGGCGTGGCAAGCCCATATCGATCGTCACCATGGCATCCCCCGAAATCGAGGCGCTGACCCAGGCGCTGGCGCGTCTCCCCGGGCTCGGGCCGCGTTCGGCGCGACGCGCGGTGCTGCATCTGCTCAAGCGCCGCGATTCCGCGCTGGTGCCGCTGCTCCGCGCGCTGGAACGGGTCAGCGAGCGGCTCAGCATCTGCAGCGCGTGCGGCAATGTCGATACCAGCGATCCGTGCGCGGTGTGTGCCGATCCGCGCCGCGACCAGCGCTCGCTGTGCGTGGTCGAGGAGGTGGCGGACCTGTGGGCGCTGGAGCGCTCGCGGCTGTTTCCCGGTCGCTTCCACGTGCTCGGCGGCAGGCTGTCGGCGCTCGACGGGGTGCGGCCCGAGGATCTGTCGATCGACCGGCTGGTCGGCCGCGTCGCGGCGGGCGGGATCGACGAGATCGTGCTCGCCACCAACGCGACGCTCGAGGGCCAGACCACCGCGCATTACATCGCCGAGCGGCTCGAGGGGATGGCGGTGCGCATCACCCGGCTGGCGCACGGCCTGCCGGTCGGCGGCGAGCTCGACTATCTCGACGAGGGCACGCTGGCGCAGGCGCTGAGGGCAAGGCGGCCGATGGAGTAGCATGTGCGCACGCCGTTCGCTTCAGGAAGCCGGGCGGACAGGATCCCCGACAGTCGCATCGCGACTGCGCGGAGCCGGCCGCTTGACGAGAACCGAGTCGAACCATAGCTCAGGGCCATGGCCATCCTGCCCATCATCGAAGTCCCCGATCCGCGCCTGCGCAAGATCTCCGAGCCCGTCGCGACCTTCGACGCGGCGCTCCAGACGCTGATCGACGACATGTTCGAGACGATGTACGACGCGCCGGGCATCGGGCTCGCCGCGATCCAGGTCGGCGTGCCGCTCCGGCTGCTGGTGATCGACCTGCAGGAAACGGACGATGCCGAGGGCAAGCCGATCCGCAATCCGCGCGTCTTCATCAATCCCGAATTCTCCGAACCCTCCGAGGAGATGGGGGTCTATAACGAGGGCTGCCTGTCGATCCCGGAGCAATATGCCGAGGTCACCCGCCCCGCCTCGATCCGCGCGCGCTGGCTCGACCGCGAGGGCAAGCCGCACGACGCGCGGCTCGACGGCCTGCTCGGCACCGCGATCCAGCACGAGGTCGATCATCTCGACGGCATCGTCTTCACCGATCACCTGTCGCGGATGAAACGCGAGATGCTGCTCAAGAAGCTCGAGAAGCAGCGCCGGCAGAACAAGGCGGCGTAACGCCTTCTCCCTCGTGGGGGAGAGGATTCAGAGCAGGTCCGCCGGCCCGAAGGCGTGGGGCAGCAGCTCGGACAGCATGTACCGTACCACCGCGCCGCCATCCGGCGCGGCGCAATAGACCGGCAGGTCGCGTCCGCCGAGCTGGGCCGCCTCGTTGAGCACCTGCCGGCAGCGGCCGCACGGCGAGACCACCGCATCGCCCTCCGGTCCATCCGGCCCCTGCGCGCCGCCCGTCACCGCGACCGCGATCACGTCGCGCAGCCGGCCCGCGGCGTTGGCGGTGGCGAGCGCGACCGTCTCGGCGCACAGCGACAGGCCGTAGCTGGCATTCTCGAAATTGGTGCCGGTGACGATCGCGCCGTCCGCGAGCAGCAGCGCCGCCCCGACCGCGAACCGCGAATAGGGCGCGTGCGCATGGCGCGCGGCGCCGCGCGCGGCATCGACCAGCACCGCGACCCCGACCTCCTCGATCGTCACCTCCATGCCGCTCACCCGCGGATGTGGAGCACGCAGATCAGCGTGAACAGCCGCCGCGCGGTATCGAAATCGACCTCGATCTTGCCGTCGAGCCGGTCCTTGAGCAGCTCGGCGGCATCGTTGTGCAGGCCGCGCCTGGCCATGTCGACGGTCTCGATCTGCTGCGGCGTGCTCTGGCGGACCGCCTGGTAATAGCTGTCGCAGATCGCGAAATAGTCCTTGATGGCGCGGCGGAAGCGCACCATCCCGAGCACCACCGTCTCGATCGGCCGGCCGTCGGCATCCGCGACGTCGATTCCCAGCCGCCCCTCCTCGACGCGCAACGCGATCTTGTAGGGACCGCCATGCCCTTCCGCCGAGGCGCGGATCGGGCGGAAATGATTGTCGTTGAGCAGGTCGAACATCGCGACCTTGCGCTCCTGCTCGATGTCCGCGTTGCGCCAGATGATCGTGCGCTCGTCCAGCGAGACGTCGATGATGCGCGGATCGGCCATGATGGACGAGGGGCTTACTGCGTCGCGCCATGCTTGGCGAGATGCGTGTTTATCCACGGGCGATCGGGCCGCTGTGGATAACTCGATTGAGGTCGGGGTCCGATCGGTGGCACAAGGCGGCATGGCCACGCTCCTCCCGATCAAGCCCGGTGCCGAGCCGCCGGCCGCGCCCGTGTTGCCGCACAATGTCGAGGCGGAAGCGGCGCTGCTCGGTGCGCTGATGATCGACAACCGGCTGTGCGAGGATGTCGGGCTCAAGCTGCGGGCCGAGCATTTCTTCGAGCCCGTCCATGCGCGGATCTACGATCAGATCATGCGCACCGTCGATCGCAACATGATCGCCAACCCGGTGACGCTGCGCCCGCTGTTCGATGCCGACGAGGGACTGCGCGGGTTCGGCGGGACGAGTTATCTGGCGCAGCTCACCGGATCGGGCGCGGCGGTGATCGGCGCGCGCGATTTCGCGACGCAGGTCTACGATCTCGCGCTGCTGCGCGCGCTGGTCGGCGTCGGCCGGACGATGGTCGAAGGCGCGATGGACACCTCCGACGAGGTCGATCCCAAGACCCAGATCGAGAATGCCGAGGTCGCGCTCTACAAGGTCGCCGAGGAGGGCGGCGAGCAGGGCTCGGTCAAACGCTTCGCCACTGCTGCCGCCATGGCGGTGCGGATGGCCGACCGCGCGCTCAATTCGGGCGGCCACGTCTCGGGCATCACCACCGGGCTCGACAGCCTCAACACCAAGATGGGCGGGCTGCACCGCTCCGATCTCGTCATCCTCGCCGGGCGACCGGGCATGGGCAAGACCAGCCTCGCCACCAACATCGCGTTCAACGCCGCGATGCGCCGCGTGCGCGACAAGGCGGACGGGATCGAGGACGCCAAGTCCCTCGGCGCCGGCGTCGCCTTCTTCAGCCTCGAAATGTCGGCGGACCAGCTCGCCACGCGCATCCTCGCCGAGCAGTCCGGGATCAGCTCGGAAAGCCTGCGGATGGGCAAGATCAGCCAGCAGGAGTTCCGCTCGCTCGCCCGCGCCGCGCAGGATCTCGAGACGCTGCCGCTGTATATCGACGATACGCCGGGGCTGACGATCGCGGCGCTGCGCACGCGCGCGCGGCGGCTCAAGCGCCAGTTCGGCATCGATCTGGTGATCGTCGACTATCTGCAGCTGCTCTCGGGCTCGGGGCGCGGCTCGAGCGAAAGCAACCGCGTGCAGGAGATCTCCGAGATCAGCCGCGGGCTCAAGCAGCTCGCCAAGGAGCTCGACCTGCCGGTGATGGCGCTGTCGCAGCTCAGCCGCGCGGTCGAGAGCCGCGAGAACAAGCGGCCGATCCTCTCGGACCTGCGCGAATCGGGCTCGATCGAGCAGGACGCGGACATCGTGCTGTTCGTGTATCGCGAGGAATATTATGTCGGTTTCCAGAAGCCGACCGAGCCCGGCCCCGACGCGGGCGAGTTCGATCCCGCCAACGTCGCCTTCCAGGAATGGATGCGCAAGATGGGCGATGTCCACGGCGTCGCCGAGGTGGTGATCGCCAAGCAGCGTCACGGCTCCACCGGCACGGTGGCGCTCAAGTTCGACGCCAAGATCACCAAGTTCTCGGACCTGGCGGAAGGCAGCAGCTACCGCTTCGACGAGCGGGAGTAGCGCTACGGGACGAGCACCGCGTAGCGCAGCACGTCGATCGTCGGTGCGGACATCGACGGGCGGCGCTCGTACAGGATCGCGCCGTACATCGTCGGATTGCCCGGATCGCCCCAACCCGTTTCGCGTCCATGGGCCGCGCCCTGGATCGGCGCGGGCTTGAACGAACGCCAGCCTGGCACCGATGCGACGACGCCTTCGATCTCGCGGCGCATCCCGGCCGGCACCCTGCCGTAAAGCGCGATGCCACAGCCGCGGCCGCGCGTGCTCTGATAGGCGAAGGCGCCAGCACGCCCCGCGATCGGCACGACCCTGGCATGATCGTCGAGAAGGCCGGGCGGCGGCGCGACGGCCGCACTGCGATCGACCAGGCTCGGCTCGGGCCCGCGCACGCACTGCGCCAGCGCGACGATCACCGGATCGGGCTGCGCCGGCGCTGGTGTAGCCGACGCCATGATCGCGAGCATCGCCGGGAGGATCAAGCCGGCCTGAACTTGAGCGCGACGCCGTTCATGCAATA
>CAZZZX010000127.1:0-7406 GCA_964658585.1 uncultured Novosphingobium sp. | reverse complement strand
CTGTTCCTGCTCGATCGGCAGGAAGACCGGCTCGAGCACGTCGCCGCGGAGACCGGCCAGGGCTGGCACATCTGCGACGTGTCCGACGAGCAGCAGGTCGACGACGCGATCACCGCCGCCGCCGGGGCGATGGGCGGGATCGACGGGCTGCTCAACGTCGCCGGCATCCTGCTGCGCGGCGGCATCATGGACGGGGACTACGCCGCCTTCCAGCGCGTCGTCGCGGTCAACCTCGCTGGTCCCTTCCTCACCTGTCGTGCGGCGATGCCGCACCTCAAGGCATCGGGCGCGGGAACGATCGTCAACGTCGCGTCGCTCGCCGGCGTCAAGCCGCAGCCCGGCATGACCGCCTATTCCGCCACCAAGGCTGGGCTGATCGCGATGAGCCAGGCGATGTCGGGCGATGTCGGTCCCGAGGTGCGCGTCAACGTCATCTGCCCCGGCGTCATCCGGACGCCGATGACCGATTTCATGTGGGACGGCGGGGCGAGCTACGATCTGTCGAAGGCGATCGCGCGCGGCCGCGCGGGCACGCCGCTCGAGATCGCGCAGGCGGCGCTGTTCCTGACCAGTCACGACTCCGCGTTCGTCAATGGCGCCAGCCTGGTGGTCAGCGGCGGCCATTATCGCTGAGACGAACGACATCACGCAAAGGACAGCGACATGATCGACACCGCCGACCGGCTCGCCATCGACGACTTGCTCGCACGCTATGGCTGGGCTTTCGATCAGGGCGACGGAGACGCCTATGCCGCGCTCTTCGCGGAGGACGGCGTGCTCACGGGCTTCGGCGAGCCGTTCCGCGGGCGCGCCGCGCTCGCCGCGCTCGCGCAGGGCACGCTCGCGCAATCCAACGGGAAGTGGCGGCACCATCTCACCAACCTGACCTGCCGTTACGTCGAGGGCCGCGACACGGTCGAGGCCAAGGCTTATCAGCTCGTCACCAACTGGAGCCAGACGCCCGCCGCCTTCCACATGATGCTGGAACCGCGCTGGACGCTGCGCCGTGCCGGGCATGGCTGGGAGATCATGGCGGTCGATCTGAAGTTCGTCGGCCCCGACGCCTGAGGCGACCGGGATGGTGGTACCCGATACCGGCACGCTGGCGGGGCGCGTCGCGATCGTCACCGGTGCGGGACAGGGTGGCGGGCGCGGCGTCGCGCTCGCGCTGGCGGCGAAGGGCGTCAGGCTGGTCCTGTTCGGCCGCACCGCGGCGAAGCTCGACGCGGTCGCTGGCGAGGCGCGGGCACGGGGAACGGACGCGATCGTCGTGACAGGCGATGTCGGCGACGATCCGGATCGCAGGCGGCTGGTCGCGGAGGCGCTCGCGCGGTTCGGCGCGGTGCATATCCTCGTCAACGCCGCGCAGTCGCCAGAACAACGCGAGCAGACCATCCTGGGCGCCGAGGCGCACGCGACCGAATCGCTCTGGCAGACCGGCTTCATCGCGACGCACGAACTGATGCGGCTGTGCCATCCGCACATGCGCGACGCCGGCGGCGGATCGATCGTCAACTTCGGCAGCGGATCGCAGCATTATCCGGCCGGCTTCGGCATCTACGCCGCGGTGAAGGCGGCGATCACCACCATGTCGCGCGCCGCCGCGCTCGAATGGGGCAAGGACAATGTTCGCGTCAACGTCGTGCTGCCCTATGTCCGGTCGCCGGCCCAGATCGCCCATGCCGAAGCCGATCCGGTGATGGCAGCGGCGGTAACCGCGCGTATCCCGCTCGGCCGGGTCGGCGATCCGGAGCTCGATATCGGACGGCCGGTCGCGTTCCTGGCGGGACCGGAATCGTCCTATATCACGGGAACGGTGCTGGCGCTCAACGGCGGCGGCGCCTTCGTCCACTGACGGTCAGGCGACGCCCGGCGGGTTGAGCCGGGCGACCAGTCGAATGCCGGCCGACTTCGGCGATGGCCGACTGTTCGAGCGCGGCGACCACCACCGGGTTCCGCGCCGCGGCCACCGCATCGCTCTCTGTCGCGAACCCCAGTTCGACGATTTCCGCGACATCGAAGGGTGGATCGCATCGTTCCATCACGCGATTGCGGACGAGACGCGTCACCGTGCCGCGCAGCGCCGCATTCCCACGCGCTGCCGCGAAGGCTGCAATCGCTGGTCGCGAAGGTCGGCGCGACCACCCTGCGGAGGCGATCGTGTGGTGACCATGGCGCCGCCGGTCGCGCACTCGCCGGCGACCGAAGCTGGCGCGAGTTTTGACCTTGCCGCGGCGCACCGCGCGGGCCACTGATACGATGGCTAAAAAAACTAACTCAATCGCGGCGGCGTACGTCTTCGAACTCGATACGGGGTAAAGCTGGAGGGGAGATGAGCGATCGGCAGGGCAGCGGCCAGATCGTCGCGTCGGGTATCGTCGCGCCGAACCGGCGCGATTTCGGCGCGCTGGAAGCCACGCTGCACGACTGGCTGCGCACGCGGCTCGACGGCGCCTCGCATCTCCGCACGAGCAACTTCGCCTATCCGCGCGGTGCCGGCCTCAGCCACGAGACCATCCTGTTCGATGCAGACTGGACGCATTCGGGCGAGCGACACCGGCAGGACATGGTGATCCGCATCAAACCGACCGACCATACCGTCTACCATACCGATCAGTTCGTGCAGCAATACGAGATCATGGCGGCACTGCATCGGGCGGGCCGCGTGCCGATCGCCGAGCCGCTCTGGCTGGAGCGCGATGCCGGCATCCAGTCGCTGCCACCGGACCAGGCCGGCTTCCTCGATCCCGAAGGCCGCTATGCGGACGGCTTCGAGCAGGAATGGGACCGCTGGTGCGCCTATTTCGACTGGGCGCGCGCGGGTCGGGACTTTCCCCTCCTCGACGACATCTGGTGCCGGCTCGAGCGCGATCGCCCCACCCGGCATCCGCCCGGCCTGGTGTGGGGCGACGTGCGGATCGGCAACATGACGGTCGCGGACGACCTGCGCGTCGTCGCGGTGATGGACTGGGAGGCGCCGGGGATCGGCGGTGCGTTGCACGATCTCGGCTACTGGACGGTGATGTCGCGGATCGAGACCGAACAACAGGGGATCGAGCGGCTCGACGGGATGGACTGGCGCGACGAGACCATCGCGCTGTGGCACGAGGTGACCGGCATCGAGACTGACGGGATCGAGTGGTACGAGATGTTCGCGCTCTGGAAGCTCTCCTGCCTGGCGATCCGGACGCTCGCGCTGTTCGGCGGCGAACGGCCGGGGATGAACCGCTTCGACAACCCGGCGACGCGCGTCCTGGCCGACATGTGCGGGCTGCCGCCGCCGACGCCGGGCAATGGCGATCTCCAGCGAACCGGGACGACGCATCGGTGACCGAAGGATCACGACCGCTGATCGTCGATCAGGACGGCGCGGTCGTCCGCGCGACGCTCAATCGGCCGGACAAGCTCAACGCGCTGACGCCCGCGATCTTCGAGGGGCTGCTCGCCGCGGTGCGCGACTATGCGCGGCGCGAGGATCAGCGCGTCTTCCTGATCCGCTCGACCGGCCGCTATTTCTGCGCCGGCGTGGATCTCACCGCCAGCGACGCCGGTCCCGTCGCCAACGGCACCTCGGCGGTGCGCGAATGGTATCGCACGACGATGGGCCCGAACATGCACGCGCTCTACGACGAGATGGAGCGGATCGAGAAGCCGTTCGTGGTCGCGCACCACGCGCCGTGTGTCGGCGGCGGGCTCGAGATGTCGCTCGCCTGCGATTTCCGGCTGGCCGCGAAGAGCGCGCGCTATGTCTTCCCCGAGGCCAAGCTCGGCGCGATCCCGGCGGGGGGCGGGGTCAGCCGCTTCACCAGGCTGGTCGGCCCGCAATGGGCGAAATGGATCCTGATGGCCGACCAGCCGATCGACGCCGAACGCGCGCTGATGATCGGACTGGTGCAGGACGTGTACGAGGATGCCGAGTTCGAGGCGCGGGTCGCCGCCTTCTGCACCGCGCTCGCCGCCAAGCCACCCGAGATGGTCGCGATGGCCAAGCTCACCATCAATCTGATGGCCGATGCACCGGCCGAACAGGCCCGCGGCATCGAGCGTCTCGGCCAGAGTATCCTCCACGTCGGCGACGAGATGAAGGCGATGTTCGGCGCGATGCGCAGGCGGCTGTCCGACCCGTCATGACCGGTCCCGGCGTGAGCGATCTCGGCACTCTAATCCGCCGCCGGCTGGGCGGCCCGCCCGACGACCCAATGGTGCGCTACCGGAGCGACTGGCGGACGCGCGGGTGGGTCCGCGACTTCGCCGATCGCCTGTCCGCCGCGCTCGACGCGCTCGGCCTGCCCGCCCACGCGCCGATCGGCTTCGCACCGCACAACCGGCCCGAATTCTTCGCGGCAGCGCTGGCCTTGCTCGAGCGCGAGCGGACGATCGTGATGCTGTATGCCTATCAGTCCGGCGAGGCGCTGGCGCACAAGCTCGACGAGCTGAAACTGCCGGCGGTCGTCGTCGCGCGCGATCAGGTGACGGCGCCGGTCGGTGAGGCGGCACGCGGCTGCGGCACCACGGCGATCGCTATCGATCGCGACGAGCCGATGGTCGAGCGACTGACACCCTGGCGCCCGTCCGCGGACCAGCGCCGGGCTCCCGCCCAGCCGGGCGTCGAACTGCTGACCAGCGGCACCACCGGCCCGCCCAAGCTTTTCCCGATGCCCTATGCAAAGCTTGTCGGGCGGATGGTGACGAGCAACGCGATGGAGGCGACGGCGCGGCGGCCGCAATTACTGTTCTTCCCGCTCGGCAACATCTCGGGTCTCTACCTGCTGATGGGGTTGATCGGCTCGGACGATCCGGTGATCCTGGTCGACAAGTTCACCGTCGCGGACTGGATCGCCTTCGTGAGAGAGGTCCGTCCGGCCTTCACCAACCTGCCGCCCGCCGCCTTCCGGATGATCCTCGACGCCGAAGTCGATCCGGTCGACCTTGCCGGCATCCGCTATATCGCCACCGGCGCCGCGACGCTCGACCCGACGTTGCGTCGCGATTTCGAGCGACGCTATGCGCCGACGCGGGTCATCCAGTCCTATGGCGCGACCGAATTCGGCGGTGTCGTCGCCGCCGTCCAGCCCGAACATCTCGAGGCCTTCGGCGATACCAAGGCGGACTCCGTCGGCCGCCCCTTCGGTGGCGCGCAGCTGCGCATCCTCGACGTGGAGAGCGGCGCACCGTTATCGCCCGGCCGCGAGGGCCGGATCGAGGTGCTGGCGCCCGCCATGTCGGATGCCTGGATCGGCACCACCGATCTCGGCCTGATCGACGAGGACGGCTTCCTCTATCATCGCGGCCGGCTCGACGGCGCGATCATCCGCGGCGGGTTCAAGATCATGCCCGAGCAGGTCGCGCAGTCGATCGCCAGCCACCCGCGGGTCTCGGCGGCGGCGGTCGTCGGGAGGGCGGACGCACGGGTCGGCGAGGTTCCGGTCGCCGCGGTCGAACGGCTTGCGGGCACGCTGCCGCCGACCGAACAGGAGCTCGACAGCCATGTCCGCGCCCGGCTGCCCGCGACGATGGTGCCGGCCGGCTATCTCTTCGTCGATGCCCTGCCCCGCACCCCGTCGCTCAAGATCGACATCGCCGCCGTGCGACGCCTGTTCGACGACGCCCCGGACGAAGAATGAAAGCAGCCGGCGCGATCCGGGAGGATGGCCGGCTCTTCTGCACCGGGCGCGCCCGATCATCGCCGGCTATCGGCCCCGCTAGCCGTGATTCAGCTTGGGATTGTCGCTCGGCAGCACCGCCGGAACCGTCATCCACCCGCCATCGGCGACGAGCGTCTGGCCGTTCACATAGCTCGCGAGGTCGGACAACAGGAAAGCGAGGCAGTTCGCCATCTCCTGCACATGCGCGAAGCGGCCGGTCGGCACCTTGCGTCGCAGCAGTTCGATCATGGTCTCGGACGGCCGGACGCGCTCCGTCTGGATGGCGCCGGGCGCGACGGTGTTGACGCGGATGCCGTGCGCGCCCCACTCGCTCGCCATCGTCTGCGCGAGCGACATCATGCCCCGCTTCGCCACGCCGTAGGAGGCATGATGATGCGCTGCCTGCAACCCGCTGACCGAGGTGACGAACGCCAGACTGCCCGTCAGCGTCTCGTCGACCAGCGACCGCGCCATCGCGGTGCCGATCAGGAACATCGGCAGCAGATTGATCCGCTGATCGCGCTCCCAGTCGACCCGGCTCATCGTCAGCAGCGGCTTGAACGCGGTCGCCTGCCCGACGACGCTGGCGGAAAGCCGCGGCGTGCCGATCGCCGCCTTGGCACGGGCGATCGCGGCGACCACCTGCTCCTCGACCGTCACGTCCGCACGGATGCCGACCGCATCGATGCCACGCGCACGCAGCGCGCCGGCGGCGCGCTCGGCCAGCGTTTCGTCGAGATCGATCGTCGCTACGCGGCAGCCCGACGCACCGAGGCGCTCGGCCGTCGCGAAGCCCATGCCGGCACCACCGCCCCAGACGATCGCCGACTTGCCGGCGAGCCCCGGAACGGCCTCCATCGCCCCAGCCATCTGCGTCTCCCATCGATTTTCTCGCGCATGACTCGACAGTATCGCTCTTTCAATGTCAAAGGCATTTTCGTCATTGCAAAATGAGAGGTGCAGATGGCCGATCTCGATCTCGAAGGACGGGCCTGCGTCGTCACCGGTGCGGCGGGCGGCATCGGCCGGGCGCTGGCGATCGAAGCCGGCGCGCGTGGTATGCAGGTCGCGATCGCCGACGTGAATGCCGATGGCCTCGCCGAGACCCAACAGATGCTGGCCGAACGCCAGGTCCGCGTGTTCTCCAGCACTCTCGACGTGCGCGACGCGGGAGCGGTCGAAGCCTTTGGCATCGCCTGCTTCGCGCGCTTCGGCTCGATCGCGCTCGTCTGGGCCAATGCCGGGATCAACTGCTACGACAGTGCGATCCGGCCCGATCTTGCCGCCTGGAACACGACGATCGACGTCAATCTGCGGGGCCCGCTCCATTGCATGGCGGCGTTCGTCGGCGGGATGGTTGACCGCGCCGAGCCCGCTCGCTTCATCATCACCGGATCGCAGGCGTCGTTCATCGGCGCCGCCGAGATCGGGGCCTATGTCGCGACCAAACATGCGCTGTGGGGCATCGCCGACTCGCTGCGGATCGAACTCGCACAGGCGCTGTCCCCGGTGTCCGCAGCGCTGCTCGCGCCGCCACGCGTCGCGACCGGCATTATCGAGGTCAGCCGGGAGCGTGTGCGCGCGCAGGGCGGCGAAGAGGCGGTCGAGAAGTTCCTGGCGAGCATCTGGCAGCCCGACCAGATCGCCCGCTTCGCGATGGACGCGGCGGTGGCGGGCGACTTCCTCATCGTACCCGGCAACGAGATCGCCGAGATGCTGCGCAGACGGGTCGCGCCCCTGATATGAGCGGCCTGTTGCCGG
>CAZZZX010000126.1:0-7438 GCA_964658585.1 uncultured Novosphingobium sp. | reverse complement strand
ATCTACACGCTGGTCAACTCGGCGGTGCGACGACGGCTCGAGGCGCGGTGCGCGGGTGTCGGCCTGAGCGCGGTGTCGGCGCTCGATCCGGTGATCGACGCCTTGTCGCGGCTGCTCGGCAAGGAGACGATCAGCCGACCGGGCGGGCAGCACATTCTCGACGAAGCCTATTTCGCGCGCGTCGAGGCGATCCACTTCACGATCGCCCACGACGACGGCGTCGCGCCCGAAGATTGGGAGGAGGCGGACATCGTGCTTGCCGGCGTGTCGCGCTCGTCCAAGACGCCGACCTCGATCTATCTCGCCAATCGCGGCTATCGCGTCGCCAACATGCCGCTGGTGATCGAGAGCCCGCCACCGCCGCGGCTGTTCGAGCTGGTCAAGCCCCTGGTCGTCGGGCTGACCACCAGTGCGGAGCGGCTGATCCAGATCCGCCGCAACCGGCTGCTCTCGCTCAACCAGACCGCCGAGACCGCCTATGTCGACCAGGAGAAGGTCGCCCGCGAGCTCGCCTTCGCGCGGCGCATGTTCTCGGATCGCGGCTGGCCGGTGATCGACGTCACGCGGCGCTCGATCGAGGAGACCGCGGCGGCGATCATCAATCTCGTCACCGAGCGCAGCGACCGGGGGGTGGCGGCGCAGTGATCGTGCTGGCGTCGGGAAGCGCGTCGCGCCGCGCGATGCTCGAGGCGGCGGGCGTGCCGTTCGAGATCGAGCCGCCGCGCGTCGACGAAGAGGGCATGAAGGACGCGTTGCGCGCGGACGGGATCGATGCGCGGGGGCTCGCGGACGCGCTCGCCGAGCTGAAGGCGCTCGCGGTGTCGCGACGGCGGCCGGGGCGGGTAGTCATCGGCAGCGACTCGACCGTCGCGCTCGCCGACGGGACGATGCTCGACAAACCCGCGACGCGCGCCATCGCCGCCGAGCAGCTGCGCCGCATGCGCGGCGGTCGCCACAAGCTCGTCAGCGCGGCGGTGGCGGCGCGCGACGGCGCCGCGGTGTGGCGGTTCGTCGATACCGCGACGCTGAGCGTGCGCGATTTCTCGGACGCCTTTCTGGATTCGTATCTCGATGGCGAGTGGCCGGCGATCTCCGGCTGTGTCGGCTGCTTTCGGATCGAGGGACCGGGGGTCCAGCTCTTCGCGAAGACGGAGGGCAGCCACTTCACCATTCTGGGGATGCCGCTGCTGCCCCTGCTCGGCTGGCTGCGCGAGGTTGGCGAACTGCCGGCATGAGCGCGGGCTGGGCCGAGGTGATCGGTGATCCGATCGCGCATTCGCGCTCGCCGGCGATCCACGGCTTCTGGCTCGACGCGCTCGGGCTTCCCGGCCGCTACGAGCGCACGCGAGTCGCCGCCGCCGATCTCGACGCCTTCCTCGCCGGGCGCCGGCGCGATCCGGACTGGCGCGGCTGCAACGTCACCGTGCCGCACAAGGAGCGCGTCTTGCCGCTGCTCGACACGCTGACGCCGGTCGCGCGGCGGATCGGCGCGGTCAACACGATCGTCCGCAACGGCGACGGGCTGGTCGGCACCAACACCGATGCCGAGGGCTTTCTCGATCCGCTGCGGCCATTGCTCGCCCGGTCGCACCTGTTCCGCATGGCGCGTGTGCTCGGCACCGGCGGTGCGGCGCGCGCGATTGTCGCAGCGCTTGCCGATCACGGCTTCACCATCGTGCTGGCGGGGCGCGATACCGCCAAGGCGCGCGCGCTGCTCGATGCGGTCGCGCCGGGCGGCGACCATCATGTCGCGCCGCTCGATCATTTCGCGGAGCCGACCGATTTCGCGTTCGACGATCGCGCAGGCTGCCTCGATCTCGTCGTCAACGCGACGACGCTGGGGATGGCCGGGCAACCGCCGCTCGCCTTCGACATGAGCCACGCGCCGCCGGGCAGCATCGTCTACGACATCGTCTACGCACCGCTGGAGACTCCGCTGCTGCGCGATGCGCGCGCCGCGGGCCATCCGGCGATCGACGGACTCGCGATGCTGGTCGGTCAGGCCGCGAGCGCGTTCCGGCTGCTGTTCGGTTCGGCACCACCGCGCGAACGCGACGGCGATCTTCGGACACTGCTGACGTCATGATTCTGGGCCTCACCGGATCGATCGGCATGGGCAAGTCGACGGTCGCGGCGATGCTGCGGCGTGCGGGCGTCCCGGTGTTCGACGCCGACGCTGCGGTCCACCGATTGCAGGGGCCGGGCGGATCCCTGCTCGACGCGATCGAGGCGGCGTTCCCGGGCACGACCGGCGCGCAGGGGGTCGATCGCGTCGCGCTCGGCCGCGCGGTGTTCGGCGATCGCGCCGCGTTGCGCCGGCTCGAGCGGATCGTCCACCCCGCTGTCGCCCGGATGCGCGCCGCCTTCGTGCGCCGCCATCGTGCCCACCGGCTGATCGTCGACGACGTGCCGTTACTCTACGAGAAGCGCGGCGAGCGTCGCGTCGACGGGGTGATCGTCGTCTCCGCCCCCGGCTGGATGCAGCGTCGCCGGGTGATGGCGCGACCCGGGATGACCGCGGCGCGGCTGGCGCAGATCCGCCGGCTCCAGGTGCCCGACCATGTCAAGCGCGCCCGTGCCGACATCGTCGTCGAGACCGGAACGACGCGGATCGCGACCGCACGTCAGGTCCGCCGGCTCGTCGCCTGCCTCCGCGCGCCTCGTCAGGGCGCTTGCGCCCGCAAGCGGGGGCTCCGATACTGCGGGTCATGCGCGAGATCGTCTTCGATACCGAGACCACCGGCCTGAGCCCCGCCGACGGACACCGTCTCGTCGAGATCGGCTGTATCGAACTGTTCAACCGGGTCGAGACCGGGCGTATCTTCCATGCCTATTTCCATCCCGAACGCGACATGCCGATCGAGGCCGAGCGGGTTCATGGCCTGTCGCTGGCGTTCCTGTCGGACAAGCCGCGCTTCGCGGATGGGGTCGACGAGCTGATCGCCTTTCTCGGCGATGCGCCGCTGGTGGCGCACAATGCCGCGTTCGACTTCGGCTTCCTCAATCGCGAACTCGCGGACTGCGGATTGCCCTGCATCCTGGCGAGCCGCATGATCGACACGCTCGCGCTCGCCAAGCGCCGTCATCCCGGCGCCAAGCTCAGCCTCGATGCGCTGTGCTCGCGCTACGGCATCGATCGCAGCCACCGCGTCAAGCATGGCGCGCTGCTCGACGCGCAGCTTCTCGCGCAACTCTATGTCGAGCTGACCGGCGGTCGGCAGATCGGACTCGGTCTCGCCGACGCGTCGATCGCGGCGATTGCCGTGGCCGAGCAAGCCGCGGCATCCGAACCGATCATGGTGCGCCCGGTCCGCGCGCCGCGGACCCATCTCGCGTCGGCCGAGGAAATCGCACGGCACCGCGCGTTCGTCGCGACGTTGGAGACTCCCGTCTGGGATCGCTACGCGCCCGGCGGTTGACTTGGGGCGAGCACGGCGCCTAGCCCGCGCGCCCGTGTGATGAGGAGGACGACATGGAAATCCGCGTTTCAGGCCATCAGGTCGATACCGGCGAGGCGCTGCGCGAGCATGTCAACGATCGCCTGAACGGGATCGCGGAGAAATATTTCGCGCGCGCGATCTGGGCGCAGGCGACGTTCGCCTCCGGTCCGCACGACCACGGCTTCAAATGCGACATCGTCGCACACATCACCCAGGGGCTGGTGCTCAAGGCGTCGGGCTCGGCGATGGAGGCGCATCCCGCCTTCGACGAGGCGGCGAGCAAGATCGAGAAGCAGGTGCGCCGCTATTCCAAGCGGCTCAAGGCGCATAGCGGCAACGGTGCCGCCGCAGCCGAACTCAACGACAATGCGGGCTACACGGTGTTCGACGCCGGTCCCGACGAGGTCGAGGTCAGCGACGCGCCGCTCATCATCGCCGAGACCCGCGTCGACGTGCCAGACGCATCGGTGTCCGACGCGGTGATGATGCTCGACCTGCGCAACACCACGGCGCTGCTCTTCAAGAATGTCGGCACCGGCGCGTTCAACATGGTCTATCGTCGCGGCGACGGCACGATCGGCTGGGTCGAACCGAACCGCGGCGCCTGAGACCCGACCTACCCGACGATGGACGATTTCCGCGACATACTGGCACCTGAATCGGTGCGGCATCACCTCGCCGCACCGACCAAGAAGTCGTTGTTCCAGACCTTCGCGACGCTCGCCGCCGCGCGGACCGGGCTCGATGCGCGCGAGATCGCCGAGCGGCTGGGCGAGCGCGAGAAACTGGGCTCGACCGGATTCGGCCAGGGCGTCGCGATCCCGCATGGCAAGGTCGCCGGGCTCGATCACGTCATCGGCCTGTTCGCCAAGCTCGACCGGCCGCTCGAATTCGCCGCGATCGACGCGATGCCGGTCGATCTGGTGTTCGTCCTGCTGTCGCCGCCCGATGCCGGGGTCGATCACCTCAAGGCGCTGGCGCGGGTCAGCCGGCGGCTGCGCGACCGCGACTTCGTCGCCAAGCTGCGTGGCGCCGGATCGGCCGACGCCCTGTATGCGCTGTTCGCAGACGGCGACGCGCGCGATGCCGCGTGACGATCCGGGTGTGACCGCGACGCTCCCGCCGGCGGGGCAGACCGCGCATTTCCGCGCGCTCGAGGCGCTGTATGCCGCGGCGCCGGTCAACCATATGTTCGAGTCGCGGCTCGAGGTGGTCGAGGCCGGCCATGCCCGCATCCGCTTCACGGTCGACGAGCGGATGCACCATGCCGCGGGCGCCGCGCACGGCACGATCTACTTCAAGATGCTCGACGATGCCGCCTTCTATGCCGCCAATAGCCTGGTCAACGATACCTTCCTGCTGACCACCGCCTTCAACATGCTGCTCACCCGCCCGATCCGATCGGGACCGATCGTCGCGGAGGGGCGCTGGGCGAGCGGCCGGCGGCGCGTGCTGGTCGCCGACGCGCGGCTGGTCGATGCCGATGGTGAGGAGGTGGCGCGCGGCACTGGCACGTTCATGCGCTCGCGCTTCGCGCTGTCGTCGCTGCCCGGCTATGCCCGGCCGGCCGGATGACGCCGCGACTCGCGGCGCGAATCGAGGTCTCCGCGCTGATCCGGCGGGTCGAAGGCGAGGGGGGGACCGCCGCGGTTCTTGCCCGCGGCGACGGGGATGCCGGGGCGATCCTGCTGCAACTGGCGGAAAAGGGTCGATTCCGGGGCTTTTACGGGCGTAGTCTCGATGCCGCGGGCGAGTATCGCTGGGTGCCGACCGGACCGGATATTTCTGAAGAAACTCAAGCCGTTGACGGCTATATCCAGCGGCGGCGCGCGACCGACGACGATCTCTGGGTCGTGGAACTGGACGTCGCGGATGCGGAACGCTTCGCCGCGCAACTGGTCGCAGGCGGTTGACCCGGCGGGCACGAGGCGGCACCGCGGGAAGACAAGAAACGACGGCTGCCGCCCTTTGTTCCGGGCGGCTCCCGTAGTCGGGGGATTTCTCGGGCTCTGCGTGTCGTTTGCAGGGTCCGCCGGATCGACCGCACCTTAGCGGATTGCAATGAAGCTGGTTTCGCGCGCTGCCGTCACGGCGGCGTCTCTCCTGTGTGTCGCCTCGGTGGCGACGATCTCGGCCCCGTCCTTCGCGACCGAGACCGCGGTCGGTGGCAGCGCCACCGCGATGCTGGCAGCGGTCACCGCCCCGCTCCTCGCGGTCGATGTCCAGACCCTCCAGGCGAACAGGACCGACTTCTCGACCGACAGCGGTACGCTCCCGGCCACCACCGCACCCGCGATTGCCGATACCGCCCCGACCGCGTCCTCGCTCGCCGACCTCGTCGCGCAGAAGAGCAGTGCCGAGACCGCCAGCGCGGACGACAGGTGCCTCGCCACCACGGTCTATTACGAGAGCAAGGGCGAGCCGCTCGCCGGCCAGCTCGCGGTCGCGCAGACCATCCTCAATCGCACCGCCTCGGGTCGCTTCGCCGATTCGGCCTGCGGCGTGATGCGCCAGCCCGGCCAGTTCTCGTTCCTCCACGGTGGCGAGATGCCCGATGCGCCGCACAACGACGCCTGGGCGCGCGCGGTGGCGATCGCCCGGCTCGCGCGCGAGGGGCTGTGGAAGCAGATCGCGCCCGCCGCGCTCTACTTCCACGCGCGCCGGGTCTCGCCGGGCTGGGGGAAGGTGAAGATCGCCGCGGTCGGCAACCACATCTTCTTCCGCTGATCGCGCACGGACTTTCTTCCGTTCGCGTGATGTTCTAAAGGCGGCGGCATGGATGCCGGCCCCGCCATGCCCTGCCTCGACGATGCGCCGCCGATCGCGCGAGACGTCGCGCGCGGGGTGTCGCGGCTCTTCTTCCGCTCGGATCGCATGGCGCTGTGCGAGGTGCCGCTGGGCAATGGCCGGCGCGCGGACATCATGGCGATCGACGGCCGCGGCGGGATCGCGATCGTCGAGATCAAGGTGTCGCGCGCCGACCTTCTCGGCGACGCGAAGTGGCCCGACTATCTCGACTATTGCGACCGCTTCTACTGGGCGGTGCCGCCGCGCTTCGATCTCGCGCCGTTCGACACGGCGATGTTGCAGCCGGGGCGCGCCGGGCTGATCGTCGCCGACCGCTACGACGCCTGCGTGGTCCGCGAGGCCGCCTGCCATCCGCTCGCCGGGGCCCGCCGCAAGGCCGAGACGCTGCGGTTCGCACGCCGCGCCGCACGCCGCGTGCTCGGCGGCCTCGACCCCGATCTCGTGGCGTTCGACTGAACGCCATCCGCCCGGGCGGATCAAGCTCAGTGCCCGGTGATGCTCGGCCCCGCGACCGCGCGCTTCACCACCGGCCTGGCGTCCTGGAGCAGCTTGAGCACCGCGGGCATCCGCCCGTCGCGGGTCGCATAGTCGATCGCCGACATGCCCGCGACGCTGTCGGTCGCGTGCGCATCGGCACCGGCCTCGAGCAGCAGATGGACGAGCGGCACAGAGCGTGCCTGCGTCGCCAGGATCAGCGGGGTCTCGCCGCGATCGTCGGCGAGGTCGACCCTGGCACCCAGGTCGATGAGCTGCTGCGCGCCCTCCGCCCAGCCGAGCTGCGCCGCGTCGGCGAGCGCGGTCAGGCCCTGCCGGTCGCGCGCATCGATCTGCGCGCCCTTGGCGAGCATGAACTGCAGCCAGGTCAGGTCGCGGCGCTTGGCCGCAATATGGAGCGCGGTCTCGCCGGTCTGGTCGTCGCGCGACAGGATGATGTTGGTACCGGGCTTGTCGAGCAGCTGTTGCGCCTTGGCGCCGTCGCGATCTCGCACCGCCTTGATGAAGGTGGTGCTGTCCGACAGGAATTGCTGCGCCGCCGCCGGCGCCGCTGCCAGCACACCCATCGCCAATGTCGTCCGCCACAGGATCCCACGCCGCATCTCGTCACTCCCGCCACCGTCGTCGGCTTGCCAACCGGCTGTTAGCAAAGCATGGCTGGCCACGCCATGAATGCACGTTCCCGTTCCGCCATG
>CAZZZX010000125.1:0-7445 GCA_964658585.1 uncultured Novosphingobium sp. | reverse complement strand
TTCATGCTGCCGCGCTACGCGATCTACCAAGCGGAGTCTGCGCCGGGATCCCCCGAGGATGCCGCCTGGATCGCACGCTCGGCGCGGCTGCGGCGGATCATCCTGTCGCCGGCGATGATCGCGGTGTGGCTGCTCGGTCTCGCGCTGATGGTCAATATCGGCGCGCTCGAGATGGGCTGGTTCCACGCCAAGCTCGCGCTGGTGATCGCGCTGACCGGCTATCACGGCTGGGCGGTGGGCGTGACGAAGAAGCTGGCGCGCGGCTGGCGCCCGGCGACGACCCGCGCGCTGCGGCTCGCCAACGAGGTGCCGAGCCTCGCCACGATCGCGATCGTCATCCTGGTCATCGTCAAGCCGTTCTGAAGCGCCTTTTCGGCCGTTCAGGGCGCCGGCCGGGCCGGCTTGACTTGGCTTTCGCGGCGTCCTAACCGGCGCGACGAGGCTTGCCGTCGTCCGACAGCGCCCCGTTCCCGACATCGACGTCCCCCGTCCTTTCCCGTCGCGAAGCCCTCCAGGACTTTCCATGCACCTCAAAGACCTCAAAAAGACTCCCCCCGCCGAACTCGTCGCCATGGCCGAGGAACTCGGGGTCGAAGGCGCATCGACGATGCGCAAGCAGGACCTGATGTTCGCCATCCTCAAGGAGCAGGCCGAACAGGGCGAGCAGATCATGGGCGAGGGCACGATCGAGGTGCTGCCCGATGGCTTCGGCTTCCTGCGTTCGCCCCAGGCCAACTATCTGGCCGGGCCGGACGATATCTACGTCTCCCCCAACCAGGTCCGCAAGTTCGGGTTGCGCACCGGCGACACGGTCGAGGGCGAGATCCGCGGGCCCAAGGACGGCGAGCGCTATTTCGCGCTCACCCGCCTCATCTCGATCAATTTCGACGATCCCGACGTGGTCCGCCATCGCGTCAACTTCGACAATCTCACGCCGCTCTATCCCGATCGCAAGCTCAGCCTCGATACGCTCGATCCGACCGTCAAGGACAGGTCGGCACGCGTCATCGACATCATCTCGCCGCAAGGCAAGGGCCAGCGCACGCTGATCGTGGCGCCGCCACGCGTGGGCAAGACCGTCATGCTCCAGAACATGGCGAAGGCGATCACCGACAACCATCCCGAAGTGTTCCTGATCGTGCTGCTGATCGACGAGCGACCCGAGGAGGTCACCGACATGCAGCGCAGCGTGAAGGGCGAGGTCGTCTCCTCGACCTTCGACGAGCCCGCCACCCGCCACGTCCAGGTCGCCGAGATGGTGATCGAGAAGGCCAAGCGGCTGGTCGAGCACAAGAAGGACGTGGTGATCCTCCTGGATTCGATCACGCGTCTCGGCCGCGCCTACAACACCGTGGTGCCGTCGTCGGGCAAGGTGCTGACCGGCGGTGTCGACGCCAATGCGCTCCAGCGGCCCAAGCGCTTCTTCGGCGCGGCGCGCAACATCGAGGAGGGCGGCTCGCTCTCGATCATCGCCACCGCGCTGATCGATACCGGCAGCCGCATGGACGAGGTGATCTTCGAGGAGTTCAAGGGCACCGGCAATTCCGAGATCATCCTCGACCGCAAGGTCGCCGACAAGCGCGTCTTCCCGGCGATGGACGTCGGCAAATCGGGGACGCGCAAGGAGGAGCTGCTGGTCGAGAAGACCAAGCTCTCCAAGATGTGGGTGCTGCGCCGCATCCTGATGCAGATGGGCACCACCGACGCGATGGAGTTCCTGCTCGACAAGATGAAGGATTCCAAGACCAACGAGGATTTCTTCGATTCGATGAACTCGTAACGCGGTGCCCACGCTGCCCCCGTTCGATTTCGGTGATGTCTTCACCGAGGCGGGGATCGCGGCATTGGTGCAGGTGCTGCTGATCGATCTCGCGCTGGCCGGCGACAACGCGATCGTGGTCGGTGCGATGGCGGCGGGCCTCGAGCCTCGGGATCGCCGCCGGGTGATCGCGGTCGGCATCTTCGCGGCGCTGGTGCTCCGTCTCGTCTTCGCGCTGACCGCGACGATGCTGGTCGAGCTGCCCGGTCTGCTGCTGGCCGGCGGTGTGCTGCTGTTCTGGGTAGCCTGGCGCTTCTGGCGCGAGTTGCGCAGCGGCGGACATGGCGCGGGCGGTACCGATGCGCAGCGGCGTGCGCCGCCCGGCTTCGCCCGCGCCGTGTGGGGTATCGCGCTCGCCGACGTGTCGATGAGCCTCGACAACGTGCTCAGCGTGGTCGGCGCGGCGCGTGAGCATCCCACGGTGCTGATGTTCGGTCTGGTCGTCTCGGTCGTGTTGATGGGGGTGGCGGCGAACCTGGTCGCCCGCGTGATCGAGCGCCAGCGCTGGATAGCCTATGTCGGGCTTGCGGTGATCGTCTATGTCGCGGGCAAGATGAGCTGGGACGGCTGGAACGAGATCGCTCCGCGGCTCGGCTTCGGTTAGCGCCGCCAGTCGTAGCCGCGCTCGACCTCGGCGACGATCACGCGATACCAGTCGTACCAGACCGCACGCCCCTGCTCGCGGATCAGCCGATGGTCGGCATCGTCGCGCCACGCGGCGGCGGCGGCGCGATCGATCCACCAGCTCACCGTGATTCCGGTGCCGTCCGCCCCGCGGATCGAATCGATGCCGAGATAGCCCGGCATCGCCGCCGCGCGCGTCTCCATCGCCTGCGCCGCCGCCACATAGCCGGGCTCGTCGATCGGGTTGCGACCGGACAGGAAGATGACCGCGATGCTGCCCGCAGGTGGCGTTTCCATGGCCGCGGCGATAACCCGGACGCAGGGTGCGACGAAAGCACGATCGCCGGCGGCGGCGCTTGTGCGGCATCGATTTGCAGCCGATTCATCGAACGCGGCGTTGTCTCGACTTGCGTTCGGCGGCCGCCCGCGCCAACGCTGGGCAACGGGCGTCGCGCCACGGAGAGAGCATGACTGGTTTTCCCGCCGAAAATACCGCCGATCGGACCCGTCACCCGCGCGGCGCGACACACCCGATGGCGCTGTTCTTCAAGGGCTTCCTCAAGAATCCCGTGATGGTCGGGTCGATCATCCCGTCGTCGCGGACGCTGATCGACCGGATGCTCAAACCCGTCGACTGGGCCACTGCCCGGGTTTTCGTCGAATATGGACCCGGTGTCGGCACCTTCACGCGGCCGATCCTCGATCGCCTTGCCGCCGACGCGACGCTGGTGGTGATCGATACCAATCCGGATTTCTGCGACTATCTCAAGCGCTCGATCCCCGATGGCCGGCTGCATATCGTCAACGGTTCCGCCGCCGACGTCGGCGACGTGCTGACGACGCTCGGGCTGGGCGCCGCCGATTATGTGATCTCGGGATTGCCCTTCTCGACGCTGCCCGCCGGTGTCGGGTCGGAGATCGCGCGCGCCACTGCGGCGGCGCTGCGGCCGGGCGGGTCCTTCCTGGTCTACCAGTTCCGGCCGAGCGTCCGCGACATCATCGAGCCGTATTTCGATCGCGTCGATCACGCCTTCGAACTCATCAACGTGCCGCCTGCGCAGCTCTGGTGGTTCCACCGCGACTAATTGGCGATCGCGTCGCTTCCCGATCCGAAGTTGAGCCGCCGCGTGACGGTGTAGTCGACCACCGCAACGAGGAAATAGGCGAGGCTCCATTTGAGCCGGGTGAAGGGCCCGGCGGCCGCGCGCAGTCGGTCGCGGCGGACCTCGTTGCAATCCGCGACCTCGCCATCGACGAAGGTGCGGACTGCCGCGGCGAAATCCGCATCCTCGATCCGCAGCATCACCTCGAGATTGATGAACAGGCTGCGCATGTCGCAATTGGCGGAGCCGATGAACACCGCATCGTCGATCACGTACAATTTGGTGTGCAGCCGCGTCGGCTGATACTCGAACATGCGCGCGCGGGCCCGCAGCAGGCGCGCATAGGTGTGGCGTGCTGCGGCGATCGTCATCGCATTGTCGGACTTGGCCGCGGTTACGATCCGCACCGCCCCGCCGCGGCGCGCGAGCCTGCGGAGGCGGCGCAGGATGCCCGGATTGGGCGCGAAATAAGCGGCGATCATATCGAGCCGCCGACCGTTCTCGATGTCGCGCTTGAGTGCGCGTGCCCAGGGGCTCATCCGTCTGGTCGGGCCGCCGAACAGCCAGCGCAGGCGGCCCTCGAACTGGCTCGCTTCCTTGATAAGCCTCGCGATGCGGCTCATCCGCGCCTTGGGCCGCTTCGCCCAGTCCATCAGCGCATCGAAATAGGCCGGCAGATGTGCCGCCGCGGGTCCGTCGACGAGCAGCGCGAGATCGCGCCAGCCCTGCCGGTCGGCATCGGCGAAATAACTATCCTCGACGTTGAACCCGCCGATCAGCACGCGCGCATCGTCGGCGATCGCCATCTTCTGGTGATTGCGCAGCAGATAGCGCCGGCCGACCCGCGGCAGGAACCGGCAGAAGCGCGCACCCGCCGCGATCAGCGGCTGGAAGAAGGCATCGGCGGTGTCCTCGCAGCCGAAGCCGTCGATCAGCAGCGAGACCGCGACGCCGCGCCCGCACGCCGCGATCGCGGCGTCGCGCACTCGCGTCCCGCTGCCGTCGGCGGCGAAGATATAGTAGAACAGGCGGAGTTCGCGACGTGCCGACCCGATCAGATCGATCAGCGCATCCAGTCGCGCCGCGCCGTCGATGGTCAATGTCAGGCGATGCCCGTCGACCGCGAAACCCTGCTGCCGGCTCGTCGCCGGCGATACGCCATCCATCGTCATGGCGCCCCTTGTCGGGAGCCGGGGCGGCGCTTGCAAGGCGCGGCGGGGTACCGACCGACAATTGACACGGGCGGTGCACGCCGCTACGGGACGGCGCTTATTCCGACAGCTTTGCTGCTATAGAACGGAGCCACCATGGCGCGCGTCACCGTCGAGGATTGCGTCGACAAGATCCCCAACCGCTTCGATCTCGTGCTGCTCGCCTCGCACCGGGCGCGCCAGATCTCGGGTGGCGCTGAACTGACCATCGACCGCGATCGCGACAAGAATCCGGTCGTCGCGCTGCGCGAGATCGCCGAGCAGACCGTGGTTCCCGACATGCTCAACGAGAGCGCGGTGTCCGGCCTGCAGAAGGTCCGCATCGACGAGGACGACGCGATCGACGAGATGGGCTCGCTCGCCCAGTCGGCCGAGGCGCTGCGTCTCACCGCCGCCGCCCCCGCGCGCAACCAGAATGTCGGCCCCGACTACGAGTGACGTGATCCGGTCCGGCCCATTGCGGGCCGGCCCCGTGCCGACGACGGCCGGTCGCTAGTCCTCGACCGCCCAATGCAGCTCGTAGGCGCGTAGCGTCCGGCCGTCGTGCGCGCGGACCAGGACCTCCTCGATCGGCCGTTCGTCGCGGTTGTCGACCAATTGCGAGGTGCATGGCCGGCGGTCGCCCGCCCAACGCTCGCCCCATTGGCGCAGCGCGACCACCGTCGGCATCAGCGCTTCGCCCTTCTCGGTGAGCCGGTATTCGACCTTGCGGCGATCGTCGGCACACGGCGTACGCTCGAGGATGCCGTGCGCGACCAGCCGCGTCAGCCGGTTGGCGAGCACGTTGCGCGCGATCCCGAGCGCCGCCTGGAACTGCTCGAAGTGACGCAGTCCGTTGAAGGCGCCGCGCAGGATCAGGAACGACCAGCGTTCGCCGATCGCCTCCAGCGCCGCGTCGAGGCTGCAGCCGGTCACGATCCGGCGGATGCGTTCGATCTCGTCCACGGATGCGATGATAGTCGGTTGCCGTGGAAAACCCAACAGCCGTGCAACAGCCTGGCGACCAAGCGTGGAACGGGCGCGGTTTACGGTTGCCTTCGCTGCCGCGCGGACCACATCATGCATCCGTGCTGAGGCAATACGAGCTCGTCGAGCGGGTCCGCCGCTACGACCCCGATGTGGACGAGGAGCTGCTCGACCGCGCCTATGTCTTCTCGCTCCAGGCACATGGCAGCCAGAAGCGCGCCAGCGGCGATCCCTATTTCAGCCACCCGATCGAGGTTGCGGGCATCCTCACCGATCTGCATCTCGATGCCGAGACGATCGCGACCGCCATCCTCCACGACACGATCGAGGACACCGTCGCCACCTATGAGGAGATCGAGCGGCTGTTCGGGCCGCAGGTGGCGCGCATGGTCGACGGCGTCACCAAGCTCTCGAAGATCGAGGCGCAGAGCGAGAACGAGCGTGCCGCGGAAAACCTCCGCAAGTTCCTGCTCGCCATGTCGGACGACATCCGCGTGCTGCTGGTCAAGCTGGCCGACCGGCTGCACAACATGCGGACGCTCCACCACATCCCCAATCCCGACAAGCGCCGCCGCATCGCGCGCGAGACGATGGAGATCTACGCGCCGCTCGCCGAGCGGGTCGGCATGTACGAGTTCATGAAGGAGATGCAGACGCTCGCCTTCAGGGAGCTCGAGCCCGAGGCGTTCGAATCGATCACCAAGCGGCTGGAGCAGCTGCGCGAGGGATCGGGCGGGGACCGGATCGCGCGGATCAGCTCGGGGCTGGTGCTGCTGCTCGGCCGTCACGGCATCCAGGCCGAGGTGACGGGGCGCGAGAAGCATCCCTATTCGATCTGGCGCAAGATGACCGAGCGCCACATCAGTTTCGAGCAGCTCTCCGACGTGATGGCGTTCCGCGTCGTCGTCGCGGACACCGAGCAATGCTATCGCGCGCTCGGGCTGATCCACCAGAAATGGCCGATGGTGCCGGGCCGCTTCAAGGATTACGTCTCCACCCCCAAGCGCAACGGCTATCGCTCGCTGCACAGCTCGGTGATCCATTCGGAAAAGGCGCGGATCGAGATCCAGATCCGCTCGGAGGCGATGCACGCGCAGGCCGAATACGGCTATGCCGCGCACTGGGCTTACAAGCAGGGCACGCCTGCCGACACCGGCGGCGCCAAGGTGAGCTGGATCCGCGATCTCGTCGAGATCCTCGATCATGCCGAGAGCGCCGAGGAGCTGCTCGAGCATACCCGCATGGCGATGTACCAGGATCGCATCTTCGCCTTCACCCCCAATGGCGAGCTGATCCAGCTGCCCAAGGGCGCGACGCCGATCGATTTCGCCTATGCGGTCCACACCGCGCTCGGCGACCAGGCGGTGGGAGCCAAGGTCAACGGCCGGCTGGTGCCGCTGCGCACGCCGATCGCCAATGGCGACCAGGTCCAGATCCTCAAGTCCGCGGGCCAGCATCCCCAGCCCGAATGGCTCAACTTCGTCGTCACCGCCAAGGCGCGTGCCTCGCTGCGGCGCTTCGTCCGCAACAAGGCGCGCGAGGAGACGATCGCGCTCGGCCGCAAATTCTACGACGAGATCGTCGCCGGGCTGCCCGCCCCACCGCGCGCCGATGCGCTGGGGGGGGCGATCAAGCGGCTCCACATGGCGGGCGAGGAGGCACTGATGGAGGCGATCGCGCGGCGCACGATCGACGATGCCGCGGTTGCCGATGCGCTTGCCG
>CAZZZX010000124.1:6715-7451 GCA_964658585.1 uncultured Novosphingobium sp. | reverse complement strand
GGCGAGACGAAGCGCAGCGCAGCGCCGCGCGTCGCGACCAGCGCGGCGCGATCGTGACACGGCGCGGTGCGGAGCAGCCGCCGGCCCGCGCGGACATGTCGCGAGCGGCCATGCGCGCCGTCCGCCCGCCACGCGACCGCCAGCGCGGGCGGCCCGGCGAGCACCAGCACCAGCCGCCGCGCCCGCGCGATCGCGCGCACCCGCTCGAACAGCGCACGGCGGTCCGGCGCAGCATAGTGGCGGAACACCACGCCCGCGCCGCGCGGCAGGGCCCGCAACGCCGGCCAGAGCGCGTCGCCGATCCGCGGATCGGTCATCAGCCAGAGGCGGGGCGGGGCAGCGGGACGGTGGCGGGTCGGCATCGCCTTCCCTATAGACTTCGGATGCCGACACCCGAAACCGCCGCCGCCGCCGATCGCCTCGCCGAGGTGCGCGATCGCATCGCACGCGCCGCCGCACTGGCCGGGCGGCCGGCGGAGGCGGTCACGCTGATCGCGATCTCCAAGACGATCCCCGCCGACGGCATCCGCCCGCTGCTCGACGCGGGTCAACGCGCGTTCGGCGAGAATCGCGTCCAGGAGGCGCAGGGCAAATGGCCGGCGCTGCGCGCGGCGTTCGCGGACGTCGAGCTGCATCTCGTCGGCCAGCTCCAGTCGAACAAGGCGGCGGACGCGGTGGCGACGTTCGACGCGATCCATTCGGTCGATCGCTCGTCCCTCGTCACCGCTCTGGCGCG
>CAZZZX010000124.1:0-6705 GCA_964658585.1 uncultured Novosphingobium sp. | reverse complement strand
AGTCCGCACCGCAGGCGTGCCCAGCGGCTCACGGGCGACGCCCTCGACTCGATCCCGAGCGAGCTCGCCCGGGCGATGGACAAGACCGGGCGACGCCCGCCCTGCTTCGTCCAGGTCGATATCGGCGAGGAGCCGCAAAAGGGCGGGGTGGCGATCCCCGAGCTGTCCGCCCTGCTCCGCGCGGCATCGACCGCGGCGTTGCCGGTGATCGGCCTGATGGCGGTGCCGCCCGCCGATACCGAGGCGGCGCCCTATTTCGCGCTGCTCGCCAGGCTCGCGGCGGATCACGGGCTCGAACGGCTGAGCATGGGGATGTCGGGCGATTACGAGACCGCGGCGATGCTCGGCGCGACGCATGTCCGCGTCGGCACCGCGCTGTTCGGAGCCCGCTCATGAGCGTCGCCTTCCGCCGCGAGAGCGACGAGGAACATCTCGAGCCGCGCTTCGAGCTGCCGATCCCGCCCGGCCCCAATCTCGTCACCCCGCGCGGGCTGGCGGCGATCGAGGCGCGCGTCGCCGCACTCGAGGCGCAGATCGCACCGCTGGAGGGCGAGGCGCGCAAACCGGTGCTGCGCGACCTGCGCTATTGGCGCACCCGCCTCGCCACCGCCGAGCCGGCGCCGTCGCCCAGGCCGGGCACCGTCGGGATCGGCTCGCGCGTGACCATCCGGCTCAATCGCCGCGAACGCAGCTTCACCATCGTCGGCCATGACGAGGCCGATCCCGATGCCGGGCTGATCGGCTTCGCCGCCCCGCTGGCGCGCGCGGTGATCGGACTGAGCGCGGGCGAGACCGCCGATTTCGCCGACAAGCCCGATGCGATCATGCTCGTGTCGGTCGAGGGCGGATGACGATGCCCGAAGACGCCGTGCCCCCTGCGCTGCCGCGCTCGCTGTTCGTCTTCGCGCTGCTCTATGGCGGCATGGTCTGCATGGCGGGCGTGCTCGGCGTGAAGCAGGTCGCGTTCGGCGGTCTGGCGGTCGAGGCCGGCATCTTCGCCTTCCTGCTGCTCGTCGCGATGGGCAGCGCGACCGCGGAGCTGCACGGCAAGGCGGCGGCGGACGCGCTGGTGCGGATCGGCTTCGTCCCGCTGATCGCCTCGGCGCTGCTGATCCGGCTGGTGCTCGCGCTGCCGACCGATCCCGGCATGTACCCGCCCGCGATTCCCGCCTTCCCGATCGTGCTCGGCCAGGGCGCGCGGATGATGCTGGCGGGCCTGATCTCCTACGGCACCTCGCAGACGCTCAACGTGCTGATCTTCGCGCGCATGTCGCGCGGAGAAGGCCGGCTGGTGTGGCTGCGCGGGATGGTCGCGAGCGTGGTCAGCCAGATCGTCGACACGGTGCTGTTCATCACCATCTCGTTCCTCGGCGAGCGGCCGATCCTCGGGCTCATGGCGGGGCAGATGCTCACCAAGGTGACGCTGTCGATCGTGCTGGTGCCGTGGCTCATCACCGGCTTCGTCGCGCTGGGGCGACGACTCGATCGAGCATGACGAGGCGGGTCGCGCCCGCTATGGCGCGCGCATGACCCCGACGACCGACATGGCGCCCGATCCCGCGATGCTCGCCAAGGCGGAGACGCTGACCGAGGCGCTGCCCTATCTGCAACGCTATGCGGGCGCGACCTTCGTCATCAAATATGGCGGCCATGCGATGGGCGATCCGGCGGCGGCGCGCAGCTTCGCCGACGATGTCGTGCTGCTGAAGGCGGTCGGCATCAATCCGGTGGTGGTGCATGGCGGGGGACCGCAGATCGGATCGATGCTCAAGCGGCTGGGTGTCGAGTCGCGCTTCGTCGACGGGCTGCGCGTCACCGATGCGGAGACCGCGCGGATCGCGGAGATGGTCCTGGCGGGCTCGATCAACAAGGAGATCGTCGGCTGGATCGGGCAGGCCGGCGGCAAGGCGGTCGGCCTGTCGGGCAAGGATGCGCGGCTGGTGATCGCCGAGAAGGTCCGGCGCGACGTGCCCGATCCGCTGCAGGGCATCGAACGCCATGTCGATCTCGGCTTCGTCGGCGAGCCCTGCGCGGTCGATCGCACCATCCTCGACACGCTGATGAGCGCGGGCTTCATCCCGGTGGTCGCACCGATCGCGATCGGCGACGACGGTCACACCTACAACATCAACGCCGATACCATGGCGGGCGCGATCGCCGCCGCATTGGGCGCCGCGCGCTTCTTCCTGCTGACCGACGTCGCGGGCGTGCTCGACAAGGACAGGCGGCTACTGCCCGAACTGACCCCGGCCGAGATCGCCGCGCTGCGCGAGGACGGCACGATCGCCGGCGGCATGATCCCCAAGGTCGAGACCTGCGTGAAGGCGGTCGAAGCCGGAGTCGACGCCGCGGTCATCCTCGACGGCCGCAACCGTCACGCGATGCTGCTCGAGATCTTCACGACGCGCGGCGCGGGCACGCTGGTGCGCGCGGGTTAGCGCCGCCGGATGGTGGCAACCCGTCGCCGCCTCCGCTAAGGGGAGCGCACTCCCGGAGGTTCCAGCATGATCGCGCTCTACCAGATTCTCCAGCTGTTGCTGACGGTGCTCTTCTGGATCATCATGATCCAGGTGATCCTGTCCTGGCTGTTCGTGTTCAACGTCATCAACCACCAGAACGACATGGTCCGCCAGCTCGTCCGCGGGCTGGATGCGGTGACCGCGCCGCTCTACCGCCCGCTCCGGCGGATCATGCCCGATTTCGGCGGGCTCGACTTCGCGCCGATGGTGGTGCTGCTCATCATCTACATTCTCCAGCGCATCCTGCTGCCCAACATCTTCGCATCCTTCCTCTTTCCGGGCGCGGCGTGACCGCGGCGATCATCGACGGCAAGGCGTTCGCCGCCACGGTCCGCGAGACGGTCGCAACCGAGGTCGCTTCGTTCGCAAAGACCGCGGGCCGCGCGCCGGGGCTGGCGGTGGTGCTGGTCGGCGAGGATGCGGCGAGCCAGGTCTATGTCCGCGCCAAGGGCATCGCGACCGAGACGGCGGGGATGGCGAGCTTCAGCCATCGCCTGCCCGCCGAGACGGGTGAGGACGCGCTGCTCGCGCTGGTCGCGCGGCTCAACGCCGATCCGGCGGTCGACGGGATCCTGGTCCAGCTGCCGCTGCCGCCGCAGATCGACGCGGACCGCGTGATCGCCGCGATCGATCCCGACAAGGATGTCGACGGCTTCTCCGCGATCAATGTCGGGCGCCTCGCGATCGGCGCGCCGGGCTTCGTGCCGTGCACCCCGCTCGGCTGCCTGATGATGATCGAGGATCGGCTCGGCGACCTGGCGGGGCTCAACGCCGTGGTGATCGGCCGCTCGAACATCGTCGGCAAGCCGATGGCGCAGCTGCTCCTCGGCCGGAGCTGTACCGTGACGATCGCGCATTCGCGGACCCGCGACCTGCCCGCCATCGTGCGGCGTGCCGACATCGTCGTCGCCGCGGTCGGCCGCGCGGGCTTCGTGCGCGGCGACTGGATCAAGCCCGGCGCGACCGTGATCGACGTCGGCATCAACCGCATCGATGCGGGCGACGGCAGGACGCGGCTGGTCGGCGACGTCGCGTTCGACGAGGCGGCCGAGGTCGCCGGCGCGATCACCCCGGTGCCCGGCGGCGTCGGCCCGATGACGATCGCGGTGCTGATGCGCAACACGCTGGTCGCCGCGCATCGCAACGCGGGTATCCCCTATGACGGGTCGCTCTGAGGCGTGTTCCAGCATTTCCTCTCGGCGTTCGTCACGCTGTTCGTGGTCATCGATCCGCCGGGCTGCGCGCCGATCTTCGCCGGGCTGACCAGCGGCGCGGGCGAGGGCCAGCGGCGCGCGATGGCGCTCAAGTCGACGCTGATCGCGACGATCATCCTGCTGCTGTTCGCCCTGCTCGGCGAGCCCCTGCTCAAGCTGCTGGGCATCAGCCTCGACGCGTTCCGCATCGCGGGCGGGGTGATGCTGGCGCTGATCGCGCTCGAGATGGTGTTCGAGAAACGTACCGAGCGTCGCACCGAGCGCGTCCACAAGGTCCGCGAGCGGCCGGAGCCGGTCCCCGACATCTCGGTCTTCCCGATGGCGATGCCGATGATCGCGGGCCCGGGGTCGATCGCGTCCGCGATGCTGCTGATGGGCAAGAGCCACGGCACGCTCGAGCACGTCACGGTGCTCGCCGCGCTGCTCGCGGTGCTGGTGCTGATGCTCGGATCGCTGATCGCCGCGGGCGCGCTGATGCGGCTGGTCGGCGAGAGCGTCGAGGGCGTCATCACCCGCCTGCTCGGCGTGCTGCTCGCCGCGCTCGCCGCGCAGTTCATCCTCGACGGCCTGAAGGGCGCGTTCGGGGTCTAACGCCCCTGGCGTCTCCAGCGGCCGATCACGCGGCCGATCATCTCGGGCTCGCCGCCGGTCTCCTTCCACAGCAGCGAGAAGAGCGGATCGCCCGACGCCGGGCGCTTGTTCTCCTCGAGCGTGTCGAGCGCGATCCGCATCGGGATCGCGACGCCTTCGCCGCAGACCACGCATTCGCGGTTCCTGAGCGCCGGAATCGCATCCATGAAACCGCGCGCGCCCTCGGGCATCGCGGCGCGGACATGCGCCTGGTCGCGCTCGTTGTTGAGCCGCATCGCGATGATCGTGCCGCACTGCGACAGCACGCCCTCGGCGAGATCGGACGGGCGCTGGGTGACGAGACCGAGCGAGACGCCGTATTTGCGACCCTCCTTGGCGACGCGCTCGAGGATGCGGCGGACCGCGGCGCCCGAGGTCACGCGCTCGGACGGGATGTAACGGTGCGCCTCCTCGCAGACCAGCAGGATCGGCCGCGTCGCCTCGTGGCGCGACCAGATCGCATAGTCGAACACCAGCCGCGCGATCAGAGCCACGACCACCGACGTGATCTCGGACGGCACGCCCGAGACGTCGACGATCGAGATCGGCTTGCCTTCGGTCGGCAGGCGGAATAGCCGCGCGATCGTCGCCGCCATCGTATCGCCGACCAGCATCCCCGAGAACATGAAGGCATAGCGCGGATCGGTGCGCAGCTCCTCGAGCTTGGTCTTGAGCCGCATGTACGGGCCGGTATCGCCGGCCCGATCGAGCTTGCCCATCTCCTGCACGATGAAGTTGAGCAAGTCGGACAAGAGATAGGGGATCGGGCTGTCGACGGTGACCTTGCTCATCCCCTCGGCGGCGCGGCTCTTGAGCCGGGCGGCGAGCAGGCACTTGCCGAGCACGTCGAGATCGCGCTGCCGCTCGGCGCCCTCCGAGGAGACGATGACCTCGGCATGTTCCTCGAAGTTCATCAGCCAGTAGGGCAGATTGAGATTGTCGACGTCGAACAGTTCGCCATGACCGTCGAACGCGGCGGGATATTCGCCGTGCGGATCGATCATCAGGATATGGCCTTCGGGCGCCGCCTCGCAGATCCGGTGGAGGATCATCGCCAGGGCGGTCGACTTGCCGGTACCGGTCGATCCGACCAGCGCGAAATGGCGGCCGAGCAGCGAATCGGTATAGAGCGCGCCGCGCACGTCGACGGTCGGATAGACGGTGCCGATCTCGATATGCGCGCGATCGTCGGCGGCGAAGATCTGACGCATGTCCTCGTTGCCGGCGGGATGGATACGGCAGCCCGGGAGCGGATAGCGCGTCACGCCGCGGCGGAAATCCCGCACGGTGCCGTCCGCGCTCTCGCGGCCCTCGCCGATGAAGTCGATCTCGGCGACGATCTGCTCGCCGTCGATCGAGTCGAGGCGGAGCGCGCGGACGTTGGCGACCAGCCAGAGCATCCCGACACGCATCTTGACCTGACTGCCGACCTCGCCGGCCATCGCGATCCCGTCCTGTCCCGCGGCGACCGCGTGGGCCGCATCGAGCGCACGCGGATCGAGCAGGATGCGCGCGCTGCCGCCGCCGATGTCGAGCACGCGGCCGATCTCGGCCGGTGCCGCGGAGCCCTGGGACGCGCCGCCGCTGCCATCGGCTGCGAAGCCGCGCCACATCATCCCGTCCATCGACTGCCCCTGCTGCATCGATCGCGAGATACGGCGAAAAGGTAAAGAACTCCGCCGCCTGGGATGCGAGAGGCCGGCCGGATGCGACGCCCGGCTCAGCCCCGCCGCCGGAACGGCGCGCCCGCCGCCCAGCCGATGCCGACCGACAGCGCCACCGCGACCAGCCCGTACGCCACCGACCAGCGCCGCGCCGCGGTCGCGACGAAGCGCTCGAAACCGCCCTTGGCGATACGGACCTCGGTCACCGCACCGGCGACGACATGACCGTCCTGGATGAGGAAGGTCTCGGCGGTATAGCGCCCGACCGGCACGCGCGCGGGGATCGCGATGCGCGCACGGTACAGCACGCCCTCGCGGATCAGCACCCCGGCGTCGTCCTCGACATACAGACCGGCGCGGCGTTGCAGGCCGATCAGCCCGTCCTTGAACCGGCGCTGCTCGGCGGGCGGCGCGCCGCTGGTCGGCGACATCTGCAGGCTGTCGAGACCGAGTTCGTAGATCGCCGCGGTCTTGGCGTCGACCAGCCGATCGAGCGGACGCGAGGTCGCGATCGCGTAGAAGGACGGCGCCGACAGGAAGCGCGCGCTGCCCGCATTGACCCACATGCCCGCGACCCGGCTCTTCTCGCGCACCTGGATCGAGCGGGTCGGGCCCTTGAGCACCACAGCGATGTCGGGCGCGCGATCGGGGGCGCGGCCCTGCGGGTAGAGGATCGCG
>CAZZZX010000123.1:0-7458 GCA_964658585.1 uncultured Novosphingobium sp. | reverse complement strand
CACCGAGCTCGGCGCGCGCGACGACGCGGAGCTGCGCGTCGAGCAGCAGCCAGTGCGGCCGATACGCGCCGTGCGCATCGATCGCGCCATAGGCGCGCGAGATCGCCTCGTCATGATCGAGGAACCACCCGATCGCGGGGGGCACCGGCGCGATGCGCCCCTCGCGCTCGTCGGCAGGATCGGTGCTGATCCCGAAGAAGCAGGCATTGGTCGCATCGAACAGCGCGCGCGCCGCGGTGACGGTGGCGGCCGCGGCGGCGGCCTCGGCCCCCGCCAGGCTGCCCGCGAACAGCATCAGCACCGCCCGCCCGCCGAGCGAACTGAACGCGAACCGCGGATTGCCGCCGAGCGCGCGAGCCTGGAACCAGGGCGCGGGAGCGCCGAAAGCGGGTGGAACGGTCATGCACGGCCTCACGCGGCAACTCCCGCGGCGAGCCTAGATCGAATCGATCGCTCGCGAAACGTCCTTCCTGTCCGCGCGGCCTCGCGGTCGGGCGCTCGCCCGGCGTTCGACGCGTTGACCTGAGCCGCGACCACCGTTTAGTAGCCGGGCGCGGTTCGGATGGTCGCGCTCTCAGGGAGGTTTCAGTCAATGACCGTCGTTTGGGATGACGTCATCGCCGCATATCGCATGATCCTGGATCGCGATCCGGAAAGCGAAGCCGCGATAGAAGCCCTGCTCGACTCCGCGGACTGGCGAGAGCTACGCGGGCATCTGCTTTTTTCACAGGAATATCTTTCCAACAATCCGGTATTGCAGCGGACCGAGAACGATCGCCTGTTCGATGGCCTGAACGCCGGCGACGAAGACATCATGCGGCGGCACCTCAACCCCGGATTTTCGGAAGCGGGATATATCAAGACGTTCCTCGGCACGCGGATGCGATCGCATTTCATCGATGCCTGCGCGGGCATGTCCGGTGCGGTCTATGCGGATATCCCGACGGTGGTCGGCGACTATCACGCCGGAGCGATCGAATATGTCGGCACGCTCAAGGCCGTCGAAGCGGGGAGCGGAGCGTTCGTCGCGGTCGAACTCGGCGCGGGCTGGGGGTCGTGGTCGGTCGCCGCCGGGCATGTCGCCCGACGCTGCGGCCGCTCGCCGATCAGGCTCTACGCGGTCGAAGCGAGCGCGGGCAAGGTCGCGAACATGCATACCCACTATCTCGATAACGGCTTCGATCCTGCGGATCACCGGCTGGTCACGGCCGTCCTTGGTCCGACCGACGGCTATGCCCTCTTCCCGCTGGTCGATGTGACGCTGGACTGGGGCGGCGAGGCGATCTTCCTGGAAGGCGGAGGCGAGATCCCGCAGCGCGACGGCTACGAGGTCGTTCCCAGCATCAGTCTGCGGACGCTCCTGAAGGACGAGCACACCGTCGATCTGGTCCATTCCGACATCCAGGGGGCGGAACGCGAAGCCATCTCGGCCGCGATCGAAACGCTCAACGAAAAGGTCCGCTATCTCGTGATCGCGACACACGGGCGCGACATCGAGGGGACGCTCATGACGTTGCTGACCGCCAATGGCTGGCATATCGAGAACGAGCAGCCCGCCCGGATCGCGTCGTCGGCGAATGGTGCCGCGAAATTGCTCGCCGACGGGACGCAGGTCTGGCGGAATCCCAGAAAGGCCTGATCGAGCGCTCCTCGCCGGGCATGGCGACGAAGCGCGACGGCGACTGCGGCGCACCAAAATCAAAAAGGCGGGCCGTCCCTTCGGACAGCCCGCCTTTCGGTTATTCGGCGAGGGGTGCTTACTTGAGTTCGACGGTCGCGCCGGCGGCCTCGAGCTGCGCCTTGACCTTGGCGGCCTCGTCCTTGTTGACGCCTTCCTTGACCGCCTTGGGGGCGGACTCGACGAGCGTCTTGGCTTCGGTGAGGCCGAGCCCGGTGATCGCGCGGACCTCCTTGATGACGTTGATCTTCTTGCCACCGTCGCCGGTGAGGATCACGTCGAACTCGGTCTGCTCCTCGGCGACCGGCGCGGCGGCACCGCCACCGGCGGCGGGCGCGGCGACCGCGGCGGCGGCCGAGACGCCCCACTTCTCTTCGAGCAGCTTGGAAAGCTCCGCCGCCTCGAGGACGGTGAGCGCGGACAGGTCGTCGACGATCTTCTGCAGGTCAGCCATGTCGTATCTCCTTGCGGGGCGCGCGGCCCCAGGTGTCTGTCGGTGTGTACGGGTCGGTTAAGCTTAGGCCGCCTCGGCCTTGTCCTTGTCCGCATAAGCGGCGAACACCCGGGCCAGCTGGCCGGCGGGTGCCTGGACGATCTGGACGATCTTGGTCGCGGGCGCCTGGACGAGGCCCACGATCTTGGCGCGCAGTTCGTCGAGCGAAGGCAGCTCGGCGAGCGCCTTCACGCCATTCACGTCGAGGAGCGTATCCCCCATCGCGCCGCCGACGATTTCCAGCTTGTCGCTGGTCTTCGCGAACTCGACGATGGCCTTGGCGGCCGCCACCGGATCCTTCGACGTCGACAGCGCGGTCGGCCCGACGAGCAGATCGCTCAGCGAGACATAGGCCGTGCCTTCGGCCGCGATGCGGGTGAGGCGGTTCTTGGCAACCTTGTAGCTGGCGCCGGCGTCGCGCATCTTCACCCGCAGCGCAGTGGACTGCGCGACGGTGAGGCCGAGATTGCGGGTGACGACAACCACGCCGCTCTCGGTGAAGGTACGGTTCAACTCGGCGACAGCCGCGGATTTCTGAGCGCGATCCATGCCAATCTCCACTTCGTCTCCGGCCGCCCGACATGGGAGGCCGGTCTTGAGCCACACGAACGGCCGGAGCCGTCCACATGGATCGTCCGAGGGAAATCGTCGACTGGTCGCGGGCGGCCTGTGAGGCCATCGCGGCAGGCCCGGGCGCCATCGCACTGGCAGACCGGCAAAAACTCTTCCCCGCCTATGCAGCCAGATTTAAGGGGCGAACCCCGGCTGCAGTCTCGGACGGTGACCGGTCGGGGGCGAACCCAACCAGACATGGGCGGCGCTAGGGAAGAAAAAGGCGAAAGTCAATCCGGCAACTGCCCGCTTCTCGATCAAGGATGAAGCCTATCGCAGAAGTCGATGCCGGTTCAGCGTTCCCGGACCGGCGCGAGGGTCATGTGGCGCAGCGCGATCGAGAGGATTCGCGTATCAGACGTGCCTGGGACGACGCGGGCCGGCTGGACCGCAACGGGATGGATCAGCGACACCACATCGCTTCCATCACGGTGCAACTTGTCACCCGGAAGCATCGTCCCAATGATCCGGTCGCCGTCGATTTCCAGCTCGTCGATGGGGTGGCCGTTCAAGACCACCTGTAACTTTTGCTGCGTTATGCCGTTCACCAGCATTGGAAAGACGTTGAGACGAAAGGCGTAGTCTCCGGAATGCTCAAGGGGCGGCAGACGCAACCCGCTCGAATAGCCGGTCATCCAGCGGAAGCCGTTCTCGGCCCCCGACCAGCCGTCGAGGACGATCTCATCCGAGTTGCCGGCGGCAGTGAAGTCGTAGGATACCGCATCGCCTTCCAGAACCGATCCGGGTCCGAAGCCATTTCCTGGTATCCACCAGTAATAAGATGCCTCGCGATGGAAGTCGATCTGACAGACATAGTCCAGACCCGCGGGAATCGGTTCGTGGGTTTCACCGTAACGATCACCCAGCAGGCCGCGTTCGACATGCGTGAATGGAACGAGAAGCTCGTGATTACGCCCGATCAGGTGATCGTAGGGCTTTTGCGTGAAGTCGAACGCCGCTGACAGGCCGTCTCCGGCGGCGACCTGGATCGCCAGTTCGGGAAACACGTACCGCTCGCTCCACAGCGCGGCCCAGCCGTTCTCGAAACCGGCGAAATAGTCCCGGATGCGATCGGACAACAGAAACACGTCGGACTCGACATGGACGACGCGGTCGAAGCCATGGCGAACGGCATAGGCGATGCCGAACCCATAGGACCGGTACCAACCGGGGCAATCGAAGACCGCGGCGCGGCCAAGCCGATCGGTAAAATGATGGAGAATCGCCTGCGACGGACCGCGCGGCTCCAACGCATCGTCGACCGCGGGCCCCGAAGAGATGCCCATGTCCAGCCAGCCGGGAAGAACCGGAGAGCCATCGTCCACGATCAGGATCTGATCCGCGATCCCCAGCCGCTGGATGGCATCGAGCCAGGTCCGATAACGACGGTTCCAACTGAAAAGTGTCGGAGAATAGGCAGTGCAGTAAACCAGAGTCCGCATTGAGGCATCCCGCAGAGCGCAGGCTCGCGGCCATGAACTGACCCCGAGACGGCGTCAACTCCGCTGCCGCGGCGCTGTATCGATGTACGTCCGGCGTACATGCCGTCGCCTCGCGGGACCGGGTCGGACGCGCGACGGCTGACGGCGTTGCCGGCAAGACGACGGCATCACCACCCGGCCCGCCATTCCACTTCGCTCCCCACCTCGTGAAGCGCCCACCGAGTGAAGCGCGGGATCCCGATACCGGAATGGGAGCTGTCCGAATTTGACGCGAAGCTTGGTCGGGCCGTCTCCGCTGGGCTAAAGTCCAGCCATGGCTCGTTCAGCCCGACCCGGCGTCACGCCTCGATCGCACACCCACTCAGGGACACTTGGTGAGCTGACCCTTTTTCGGCCCGGAGGCGACATGGCAGCGGCCCTTGGCGTCCTTGTTGACCGCAGACGCGGCGGCGGGCGGGCATTTGGTGAACTTGCCCTTGGCGTCCTTGCAGGGCGCGGCCGACAGGCTCGTCGCCATCAGCGTGGCGGCGGCGATCGCGGTCAGGGTCCGCACGGTGTTGTAACGGGACATGGCATTCGTCTCCTCGCGAGATGCTCGCGAGCGCAAATCCACTCCAGATCGGCGCAAAGGTCAACGGCAGGAAGCGCCATGGCGCCCCCTGCCGTCGATCAGGCTCAGGCCGCGACCTCGGCGGTGTCGACCCTGATGCCCGCGCCCATCGTGGACGAGACCGCGATCTTCTTGACGTACTTGCCCTTGGCGCCGGTCGGCTTGGCCTTGACCAGCGCATCGAGCAGCGCGTCGAAATTGGCGCGCAGATCCGCCGCCGGGAACGACGCCTTGCCGATCCCCGAATGGATGATCCCCGCCTTCTCGACGCGATATTCGACCTGACCGCCCTTGGCGGCCTCGACCGCGGCAGCGACGTTCATCGTCACCGTGCCGAGCTTGGGGTTGGGCATCAGCCCCTTGGGGCCGAGCACCTTGCCCAGCCGCCCGACCAGACCCATCATGTCGGGGGTCGCGATGCAGCGATCGAACTCGATCGTGCCGCCCTGGACGATCTCGAGCAGATCCTCGGCGCCGACCACGTCGGCGCCCGCCGCCCTGGCCTCGTCCGCCTTGGCACCGCGCGCGAACACGCCGACGCGCACCGTCTTGCCGGTGCCGCTCGGCAGCGTCACCACGCCGCGGACCATCTGGTCGGCATGGCGCGGATCGACGCCGAGATTGATCGCGACCTCGATCGTCTCGTCGAACTTCGATGTCGCATTGGCCTTGGCCAGCGCGATCGCCTCGTCGACGCCGTGGAGCTTCTCACGATCGATCGCCTTGGCGAGCGCCTGCGCCTTCTTGCTCTGCTTCTTCGGCTGCAGCATCGCTTAGCCCTCCACCACTTGCAGGCCCATCGCGCGTGCGGAGCCCTCGATCGTCCGGGTCGCCGCGTCGATATCGGCGGCGTTGAGATCCTTCATCTTCATCTGCGCGATCTCGGCGAGCTGCGAGCGCTTGATCGTGCCCGCGCTGACCTTGCCCGGCTCCTTCGAGCCCGCCTTCAATCCCGCGGCCTTCTTGATGAGGAACGAGGCGGGCGGTGTCTTGGTGACGAACGAGAAGCTGCGATCCGCATAGACCGTGATGACGGTCGGGATCGGCATCCCCTGTTCGAGATCGCCGGTCGACGCGTTGAACGCCTTGCAGAACTCCATGATGTTGACGCCGCGCTGGCCGAGCGCGGGGCCGATCGGCGGCGACGGGGTCGCCTTGCCGGCTGCGACCTGCAGCTTGATGTAACCGGTAATCTTCTTCGCCACGAAAAATCTCCTGATGGCTTAGCGGTCCGAGCGGAGGCACGAGGCCCCCTCCCGCGGATGTCCGGGACGCCGATCGACGCATCCGGAAGCCGGCGCGCATAGGCGGATCGCGCCGGGATTGCAATATCGGCGCCGCGGCGCGCATCGCCGGCGCCAATCGCAGGGCGCCGTTCAAGCGGCGCGCCGCCGATCCCGCCTTCGCCGCGGAGTGGACGGCGTCGGTCACGCCCGCCCGCCTGTCGGGAGAGTGGCCGGACTCGCGACGCAATCTCGGCGGCGCGCCGACGGCCTCGTCATGGCGTTCGCCGTCGATGCGGGTGAACGGCGCGCGCGGCACAGCGGCTGCGAGCGGTGGCGAGGGCACGCGAGCGGCGAAGGAGAAGCCCCTCACCCTTCCCTCTCCCCCAACCGGGAGAGGGCAAGACCGTCACTTCACCCGTTCGACCTGCTCGAACTCGAGCTCGACCGGCGTCGCGCGGCCGAAGATCGAGACCGAGACCTTGACGCGCGAGCGATCGAAATCGAGCTCCTCGACCAGGCCGTTGAAGCTCTGGAACGGGCCGTCGAGCACCTTGACGTTGTCGCCGATGTCGAAGTCGACCTTGACCTTCTGCTTGGGCGCGGCGGTGGCGGCCTCCTCCTTGGTGTTGAGGATGCGCGCGGCCTCGGCCTCGCTGATCGGCTGCGGCTTGCCGCTCGCGCCGAGGAAGCCGGTCACCTTGGGCGTGTTGCGCACCAGGTGATAGACGTCGTCGTTCATCGCCAGCTTGGCGAGCACATAGCCCGGGAAGAATTTGCGGTCGCTGGTCACCTTCTTGCCGCGGCGGACCTCGGTGATCTTCTCGGTCGGCACCTCGATCGCATCGACGAGGCTTTCGAGGCCCAGGCGGTGCGCGTCGGCGAGGATCGCCTCCTTCACCTTGTTCTCGAAGCCCGAATAGGCGTGGATGATGTACCAGCGCGACATCGTGTTCAGTATCCTTACGAGACCAGGCCGAGCAGCAGCTTGGCGAGCGCGTTGAAGGCGGCGTCGACGCCGAAGAAGAACAGGCCGAGCACGGTCGTCATGATGACCACCATGACCGCGGTCATCAGCGTCTCGCGGCGGGTCGGCCAGGAGACCTTGGCGGTCTCGGTGCGGACCTGCTGGACGAACTCGGGCACCGCGCGGATGATGCCGCCGACGGTCCGGTCCTCTTTCTGCTGCGATCGTACCGCCACGCCTGTTCTTCCCTCAACGCGGATCCGAGGCCATAGCGCCGCCGCCCCCCGTCAGAGGGAGCGTGGCGCCCATGGCCTCGCCGCTGCCTGCTTCCGCCCCGTATCCGCCGCCTTCGCGAGGTGGCAGGAGTGGAGGGACTCGAACCCCCGGCCCTCGGTTTTGGAGACCGATGCTCTACCAACTGAGCTACACTCCT
>CAZZZX010000122.1:0-7486 GCA_964658585.1 uncultured Novosphingobium sp. | reverse complement strand
CGGCGCCGGTGCTGTTCACCAGCCGGCGCACCGCCGAGCTCATCAAATACGCCGCCAACGCCTTCCTCGCGACCAAGATCACGTTCATCAACGAGATCGCGGATCTGTGCGAGGCGACCGGCGCCGACGTTCAGGAGGTCGCGCGCGGGATGGGCATGGACAACCGCATCGGCCGCAAGTTCCTCCATGCCGGCCCCGGCTATGGCGGCTCGTGCTTCCCCAAGGACACGCTCGCGCTGCTCCAGACCGCCGAGCAGTCCGAGGTGTCGCTTAAGATCGTCGATGCGGTGGTGCAGGTCAACGAGGCGCGCAAGCGCGCGATGGGCCGCAAGATCATCAAGGCGATGGGCGACAGCGCTGACGGCAAGACCGTCGCGCTGTTCGGTCTGACCTTCAAGCCCAACACCGACGACATGCGCGACAGCCCGGCGATCGCGATCGTCCAGGCGCTCCAGGACGCGGGCGCGACGGTGCGCGCCTGCGATCCGGAAGGCTTCGAACAGGCCGGCAAGGTGCTGAGCGACGTCGCCTTCATCGACGATCCGTACGCCGCCGCCGAGGGTGCCGACGCGGTCGTCGTGGTGACCGAGTGGGACGCGTTCCGCGCGCTCGACCTGCGCCGCGTCGCCGCTGGGATGCGCACCCCGTTGCTGGTCGATCTGCGCAACGTCTATAGCCATGGCGATGCCGAACGCGCCGGGCTTGCCTATGTCGCGATCGGCAAGCCGTCGCGCCCCGTCGGTCTGCCCGCAGACAATGCCAAGGTCGCCGGCTGAGCCTGACCCACAGCCCGAGCAACCTATCGAGAGCAAGGCTGCCCTGATGACCGAGCGCCGTGCCGTCGTCCCCGTCATCCCGTCCGGGGGATCTGGCACGCGGCTGTGGCCGCTTTAGCGCTCAGGCCGCCCGAAGCAGTTGCTCGCTCTGACTCATGGCGAGACAATGCTGCAGCTGACTGCGGCGCGCACGCTCGGCGAGGATAGCTTCGCCTCACCGATCGTCGTTGCCAACGCCGCGCGCGCTGACGACGTCGAAACGTAGCTCGCCGCGATTGGCATCGCGGACGCGCTCGTCATCCCCGAACCGACCGCGCGCAACACCGCCGGCGGCGACCGCGCTCGCTGCCTGCGCTGCCGATCCGCAGGCGCTCCTGCTGGTGATGCCGAGCGATTACGTCATCGCCGATGTCGACGCCTTCCGCGCGGCGATCCCCGCGGCCGAGGATGGCTGGATCGCGACCTTCGGTATCGCGGCGACCGCGCCGTACACCGGCTGGCTGCTATATCTGCCGTGGTCCTCTGATCGCGCCTGGCCTGCATTGCGTCGAACGCTTCGTCGAGAAGCCCGACCGCGCTACCGCGCAAAGCTATCTCGACCAGGGCTGCTATGCCTGGATCGGCGGCATCTTCCTATTCACCGCCGAGGCCTTCATGGCCGCGCTCGGGGCGCACGCCCCAGACATCGCGCGCGCCGCGCGCCGTTCGGTGGAGCGCGGACGGACCGAGGGACGGCGCCACCATCCCGATCCGATCGCCTTCGCCGCCGCACCCTCCGATTCGGTCAATTACTCGGTGATAGAGAAGGCGACGAAGGTCGCGGTCGTGCCTGTCGAAATGGGCTGGTCGGACATCGAAAGCGGGGACGCGCTCCACGAATATGCGCGCAAGGATGAGTTCGGCAACGCGAGTTTCGGTGATGTCGCTGCGCTGGACATGCATAATTGCCTGATGCGCTCCGAAGGTCCGCTAGTCGCCGCATTAGCATCGGGGAATCTGATCGTAGTCGCCACTCCGGACACCTCACTGATACTCCCGCGCAGTGACAACGAGAAAGTCAAACGTGCGGTCGAACGGCTTAAGCGCGATGGGCACGTCACGCTGGACCGGCCGTTCGGCTATAGAGATTCTAGCTGATCGTAGCTCGAGAAGGTTAACGCCGTATCAGCTTAGTTTAAAAAGATCTATATGGGTCGTGCTTCAGCTTAGACTTATTGGACCGATTATGAGCTCGATAGCACCGTTCCCACGACTGCTTTTGGCCGGTGCGGCCTGTCATACGATCGCGCGGCAATGATGGTGGTAGAGAATCGTCTTGCGCATCTTTGAGCTCATGATACCCCCAAACGCATGGACGAGCGCGGAAAGCCAGACGCAACGAAGGCGGCACGGGTCGGATTGATCGAGCGAGATTTAGCAATCGTCACTCGCTACCAGGTCGCGAGAATTACGAAAAAGGCGCTTTGTGAGGAGTTTGGCGTCTCTGAGCGAACTGTTACGAGGGCGTTTAAGCGCCATGGTCTTCGGATGCAGTGCGGTACCTTCTCACTACCCTCTTCAGAGGAATTTCAACGTCGATCACGACTGGGTTCGATTTCGCGTTGGGGCGCTTTCGACCGACCTCAAAAATACATTCAAGACTATATGTCGGGAATGAAGGTGAGAGATATCGCTAAAAAATACGCAGTGACAACCCAAGCCGTCTATTACGCCATATCGAAATACAAGATCGAGTGACCTTGAAATTACATATCTATTCAGAGGCTAAGATAGACCATTCTATGAATAATGCGACTATCATTTAATTCGCACATATTGAGCTGCTGCCGGTTTCGTGGACACCGAGATAAGGTGTTTTCGAGACCGGAGGGGTGGCAATGCAACGACGGAAGTTCAGCCGCGAGTTTAAGCTTGAGGCGGTGAGGTTGATCAGGGAACGGGGCGTCACGGTGGCGCAGGCGGCCCGCGATCTCGACGTGCACGAGAACGTGTTGCGCAGATGGGTGCGTGATCATGAGGCCGATCCAGGATCGGCATTTCCTGGGCACGGCGTGATGAAGCCGGAGCAGCAGGAGATTGAGCGGCTTCGCCGCGAGCTTGCCAGTATGAAGGCACAGAGGGACATCCTAAAAACGTATGGCCCGCCCCGTCTGCAAGGGTGATTGTAGGTGGCTGACACGGTCTGCATCAACGTATCCGGTCTCAGGGTCGTGCCTTGGCCAAGATGGATACCTTCGTCCCCGACAACATCAACACAACCAATTCGCAGTCGATGACGCGCCGGCAGGAGTTCGCGCGCGAGGACATCAGCGCGCTCCAGCTCGTATTCGGCAACTTCTACGTGCCGACCACCACCGGCGAAGTGTCGCCGGGTTGCGCGCGCAGCGTTACCGCCTCGATCGAATACCTGGTCGGCACCTACAAGCAGGTGACGTTCTGCGGATCGGTCACCGGATCAATGGCCGACGGCCAAGCGCAACTCGTTTCAGATAGCACCACCGATACCATCCCGAAGGGCTCGCAGTATTGGGTCAAGACGTGGACCAACTGCGCCAACGCGCAGCTCTATGGCACCGCGGGCGCAGGGCAGCGCGGGCGACAGCTACACCGCGGGTGCGACCGTCGCCGACACGACGATTGGTGCGGACAGTGGCGCGACCACGGGTGCGGCACTCTATTCCGCCTATGCGATCATCGCCAACGGTCGAAGCCGGGGTGCTGACAGCAGCGTGATTCTATCACATTGCCCAATCAACTGACGAGGTGTTCATACGAACACCACTTAGGCCGCGAGCTTATCGAGCGTCTCAAGATGCGGAAGCAAGAGAACCGCTGCGTCATGTGAAGCCGGTCGCGGTTTGCGGCGGCCGAGCAATCGACTGAGTAGGCGATCTACGCCGCCTGGCGGCCGTCCTCGCGCGCCGCGCGGCCAGATCTCAAGGTTCCTTGAGACTGCCGTGCGCGAGAGGTCGCGGATCAGCGAGCAAAGCTGGCCGTCGCTCACCGCGAGCATCGCCTTGCCAAACTCCTTGTCTTCGGCAGCCTGTTCGCTCTCAAGGATTTGAAGGGTGAGCACCAGGCAATGCTCCGCTTCCCTCTGCCTCCAGCCAGCAAGCAGCCCGACAGCCTTCGTCGCCACGTCGCATCTCCATCTATGATCGCGTCCACGTTAATAACATTACGCCTACGATTGTTTTAACAAATCAAGAGGCTTCCATGAGGCACCCATCATGGGCGCGGTGATCTTGCTCGCGCTCGCGGCTCCTGTGTCGGCCGAGCTGTATCCTGCGGCACCCGATCTGACGTCGACGCAAGCCGCGGTCAGCGCTGCGGCGGCTGCTCAGATGGCGGCGGCGAATGCGATGGGCATAGCTCAGGGCGCCCAAACGGCTTCCGCCAGCGCGGTCACCGTCGCGAACGAGGTGAGCGTCGCGATCCCTGCGCCAGCCACGACCGCGCCGATGATCGCGTTCAACGCCGGATAGATGCGTGGCGCCTCGCTCATGCCGCCACCTCTCGGAAGCTCAGGGCCCCGCTCTTCGAGCGCTTTGCCTCGAGGCCATTTCCCCAAGCTCGAGACACATCATCGGGTATCAGCTCTTTGAGGGTCTTGACCGACGCCGCGTGAATCTTCGCGGGAGCGGCGTTAGCAATCCAATCAGCGGCCGCTACCGACCAGGCGTTGCTGCCTTCCAGACAGAGTTCGCGATAGCCGATCGGCTTGGGCGTAGCGGGCGGCATGACAACGAGCGGAGGCGCTCCGCTCTTGACCGCATTCCAAAAGACCTGCTCGGCCTTCAGAAGCTCCTCCTGATACAACCAGTCCGACGTGACCTCATAGGCTTCCCACCGATGGTTTCCGTAGATCACCGACAGGATGGCCGCCTCCACGCCGCAAACCGCCATATTGTGTTGGAGTTGCGGCATATAGCGTGCGAGCACCTCATCGGGTTTGGCAAAGGCCGAGACGTGCTTGGCCTCCCAAACCGCCCTTTTCGCCTCGACCAAACCATCAAGCGTCGCCCGCCGCCAGCTTTGCGTAGATGACGTCCAAACCGATCCGACATCGCCCACCTCAAGGCCGGTCTGTCGGATGTACCATTGCCGGTTGAAAGCCTCCGTCCAGGAGCCAAGCATAACAGGCAGCACGTTAGTCAGATCTTCGCTGTCGGCCTCGCCTCGCTTCTCACGCCAAAGCGCTAACACCCGGTCCGGCTGTCCGGATAGGATCGTGTTCGCGTCACTTCCACCGATCCCAAATCTCCGTGCATGACGTACCGTTGGATCTAGACCGATCGCGTTCAGGCGCGGCCAGATCGAGATTGTCATCGCGTCACTACAGCAATCGATAGCAGGCGTCGCTAGAGTATAATTGTCATTTCCCTTTATTGAATACCGCATATCGTTCGGATTGATGCAGTGCTCGCGTCTATTGCAGTTATCATCTGTCATACGATCTTCTCTCATTTGTTGGTGACATCACGATTGCTTGGTAGCGTTGGACAGTCAACTTGATACGTGATCTATTAATCGCAATTTATCGATGATCTGCTGAACGGACCGAAGATATGGCTTCATCGAAACCAGAACCTGAATTGCCATTACGGTCGGTCTGGCAATGTTCCGCGGACGCAATGAGCCACGACGTCGCGGTCTTCAATGATGTGACGGATGTGACCAATATGTAATATATGGGTCATAGTATGTGTTCTGTTAATCATCTTGTATGTCGTGATCGACCAGTATGGCGATCACATCAGCGATGATAGCAAGCTCTTCGATGATACTACGTGCCCTATTGGCATATAGTTTTTGATCGACCAAAGACGCCTCGCTAGACTGCCCATCGAGAGCGGCCGACGCGCCGTCCTCAAATCTCGCCGTCAAAATTGCGAATAGCTTTGGAATGATGTTTTCTACATCATCTTTATATATACTGGCATTCATAAATATATGTATTGCTTGAGGTCAAAGGAGAGTCGAGATCTATATCTTAACTTTTAATGGCTGTAAGGTTATCTTAGCCCAGAACCATTTTTTTATCGTATGAGGAGTTAGTCGTTATTATTCAGGGGTTTGAGGGGCAGCGACAACTATGAGGGGGGCCGCGTGTGGTTCGCGCTTTACTGCTGCGATCGGGAGGTGATGTAACTCGCGAGGCCTCATCAGGCCTTTGGAGTCAACAACAGGCGCCCGCGCGAGTCCCTGTGTACGAAGTGCCACTACTCTTTCGTCTGTTTTGCACAAGATCCGAGCCGCGCGGCCGCTAATCTTGCTCGTGCGCTTGCGAGTTCGGCTACGAGGACGCTCTTCTGCTCGCTAGCCGCGATCTCAGCGATCTGCACGCGCTCAAGCTCGGCTTCGCGTCTCACTACAAGGTCCTCAAGATGGGACAGCGCTCGGCTCGCAGGCATGTCGAGCGCGTCGGCGAGGATCGCCACGACCTCGGAGTTCATTGATCGTCCGTTGGCTTTCGCGCAGATCGCGAGCCGCTCGCGCATCCCGTTGGGGAAGCGCAGGATAAAGCGATCATATCGTTGATGAGGTTTGTCGTCGGTCATGTCATCGCTCTGCGGCTACCTTAGGAAACGAAACGCACGCCGAGCCGCACATAGTGTATCGACTCGCTGCTCCTCCTAGCACCGACTCCGGTATGGCGGGCGGCGACACCGTTGTGCTGATCCTGTCGTACCCCACAATCAACCCGGCATCGACGGGTTAGGTACGGCTCCGCTGCGGGGATGGCTCGCGGTGCGGCGCGGAAGGGCTGCGACACCGCCTTCGTCCCCTCCAAAGATTGAGCAGACGCTACCGACAAACTCGAGCCCCCTGCTCGGCAAAAACAAGCGTCGCCATGATTGCCAAAGCGGCATCAGCGATAGCAATCGGCGATCGTAGATCCCGATGAGCAAGCTCATCCGGGCGCCCCGCATGGGCAGCGTGGATATTTGGCTACCAGTCCCCAGATAGGCGCGTTGTGAGAAGACTTACGAACCGATTGCTTCAGCGGATATTGCTCTCGCTGCTGGTAATCATACGCACAAAGCGGCCCTGCGCATTGAATTGCAAAACGACCATCCGAGCCTTAGCACCGAGCATTGAGCCCTCTGAATGCACCCAACTCACCTGACTAGAGCCATCGGTAACGGTCGCCACCGTGGTCGGCTTGCCGAGCACCTTCTCGACCTCCGCGCGGGTCATGCCAGGCTGCAGATTAGCTACGGCGGTAGGATCGTAGTTGGCCCCCATCGAGACGCACCCGCTAGCCAGCGGTAGCAGGAAAAGGGCGATGGCGACGGACTTCCGAGCGATCATAACGAACCTCTTGTAGACGATCAGTTTCCACACTGACGCTCGGATCGCAGCACGGTGTCAACCTTAATGTCTCTGATCGTCTGTAGATTGATCGTCGACGCCGAGGCTTCAGTGCCGCCGTGGACATCCGTCAGCGCCTCGGTCTCAACCTCAAACGGCTGCGTGCCGCGAGAGGTTGGTCACAAGAGCGGTTCGCGTTCGAGGCCGGAATCCACCGGACCTATATCTCCGATCTCGAACGCGGAGCTCGTAACCCAAGCATTGTTTTGTTGGACAAGCTCGCAATCCCGTTCGATGTGCCGGCCTCGGCGTTAATCGCCGAGCCCGACATGTCGCCTGTGCGATAGCCGAGCGGCTGCGCGTTCGAAGCGATTACACCGTCCCTGCCATCCCGC
>CAZZZX010000121.1:0-7531 GCA_964658585.1 uncultured Novosphingobium sp. | reverse complement strand
CGCTCCTTGCCGATCTCGAACTCTTCGAGCTTGCGCAGCGAGCGCAGCCGCATGTTGAGGATCGCCTCGGCCTGGCGATCGGTGAGACCGAACTCGGCCACCATCACCGGCTTGGGCTCGTCCTCGGTACGGATGATCTCGATCACACGATCGAGGTTGAGATAGGCGATCAGGAAGCCGTCGAGCAGCTCGATACGATCGTCGATCTTGGCGAGCCGATGCCGCGAGCGCGCGATCAGAACCTCGACCTGGTGCGAGAGATACGCGCCAAGTGCCTGCGCCAGCGACATGACGCGTGGCGTCCGCGTCGCATCCAGCACGTTGAGGTTGAGCGGTACGCGGATCTCGAGGTCGGTCAGCCGGTAGAGGCTGTCGATCAGTACGCCGACATCGACGGTACGGCTGCGCGGCTCGAGCACGATGCGGATCGCCTCGTCCGATTCGTCGCGCACGTCGGTGAGGATCGGCAGCTTCTTCTCGGTGACGAGCGCGGCGATCTGCTCGATCAGCTTGGCCTTGGGCACGCCATAGGGGATCTCGGTGACGACCAGCTGCCAGCTTCCCGCGCCGAGCTTCTCGGGGGCCGAAAAGCGCGCCCGGGTCCGGAACGCGCCGCGGCCGGTCTCGTACGCCTCGCGGATCGCGGCGGGCGTATCGACGACGAGGCCGCCGGTCGGGAAATCCGGCCCCTGGACGAAACGCAGCAGGTCGGCGGTGGTCGCGTGGGGATGATCGATCAGGTGGGTCGCCGCATCGATCAGTTCGGCGGCATTGTGCGGCGGGATCGAAGTCGCCATGCCCACCGCGATCCCGCTCGCGCCGTTGGCGAGCAGGTTGGGGAACAGGCCGGGAAAGACCTCGGGCTCCTCGTCCTCGTTATTGTAGGTCGGCTTGAACCCGACCGTACCCTCGTCGAGCCCGGCCATGAGCTCGACCGCGGTCGCGGTGAGCCGCGCCTCGGTGTAACGATAGGCCGCCGCGTTATCGCCGTCGATATTGCCGAAATTGCCCTGCCCGTCGACCAGGGGATAGCGCAGCGAGAAGGTCTGCGCGAGCCGCACCATCGCGTCGTAGACCGACTGATCGCCGTGCGGATGATATTTGCCGATCGTATCGCCGACGACGCGCGCGCATTTCTTGTACGCCGACGCCGGATCGAGCCGGAGCAGCCGCATCGCCCAGAGCAGGCGGCGGTGCACCGGCTTCAACCCGTCGCGCACATCGGGCAGCGAGCGTGCGGTGATCGTCGAAAGCGCGTAGACGAGATAGCGCTGCGAGAGCGCCTCGTCGAAAGGCGTGTCGATCGGAAGGGACGCGTCGGGACCGGCCATCACGCGGCCCTAGCGTGGCGCTGCGACGTTGACAAAGTGCACGCGGTCGGGGGTTGATCTGCACCGGCTCGGGGCATCGCGCCGGAACGACGGCGAAGGCCATCGCGCACCGGTCGCAACGTGCCGGAACACGTCGCGACGGCACTGCGAAGCCCCCGAAACCGCCCGATTACGCCGTGTTGGAGAAGAATGGATCGTCCGCCCCCGCAGCGTTCAGGCGGTCACGGGATGCAGCGCGCACAGCTTGTTGCCGTCAGGATCGCGCAGATAGGCGAGATAGAGCTTCTGCCCGCCTCCTTCGCGGATGCCGGGCGCGTCCTCGATCGCGGTCCCGCCCGCGGCGACCCCGGCCTCGTGCCACGCATCGGCCTGCTCGCCGCTCGACACAGCGAAGCCGATCGTGGCGCCGTTGGCGCAGGCCGCAGGCTGGCCGTCGATCGGCTTGGTGACCATGAAGAAGCGGCCGTCCTTGACATAGACCAGCCGGCCGGCCGCATCGGTGAAGCCGGGCTTGCCGCCGATGGCGCCGAACAGCGCATCGTAGAAGATCTTCGACTTGGCCAGATCGTTGCTGCCGACCATGATGTGACTGAACATCCGCGCTCTCCCGTTACGCCCGTCCGGCGTTTCGACTCGGCTGTTAGCGCGCCGTTTCCAACTCCGCCATCGCATAGCGTCGCGCGAGCACCGAACAGACCATGAGCTGCATCTGGTGGAAGATCATCAACGGCAGCAGCAGGAGCCCGACCTGCGCCGCCGGGAAGATCGCGCTCGCCAGCGGCACACCCGAGACCAGGCTTTTCTTCGAGCCGCAGAAGCGCCAGACGACCTCGTCCGAGATCGACCAGCCGAGGCGGCGCGACAGCCATAGCGTGATTCCCAGCACCGCCGCCAGCATGACCGCGCCGAGCCCGAGCGCGATCGCCAGATCGGGCAGGTCGGTCTGGTGCCAGATGCCGCCCACCACCGCAGCGGAGAAGGCGGTGTAGACGAGCAGCAGGATCGAGCTGCGATCGACCCGGAAGACCAGCGCCTTGTGGCGATCGAGCAGCGGCGCGACCAGCGGACGCGCGAGATGACCGAGCGCGAACGGCAGCAGCAGCTGCGACCCGACCTTGAGGATCGAGTGGAGTATGTCCCCGCCCCCGCCCGCCGCGCCCATCAGCAGGCTGGCGAGCAGCGGCGTGGCGACGATGCCGAGGATGTTGGACAGGCTCGCGCTGGCGATCGCGGCGGGTACGTTGCCCCCGGCGATCGAGGTGAAGGCGATCGAGGACTGTACCGTCGACGGCAGGAGCGAGAGGAAAAGCAACCCCGGGGCCATCGCCGGCGCGATCGGCATCGCCGCCGCCCGCGCCGCCAGGCCCAGCGCGGGATAGAGCAGGAAGCTGGTCGCCAGCACCGCCAGATGGAGCTTCCACTTCCCCGCCCCTTCCCAGATCGCCTGACGCGACAGCTTGGCGCCGTGGAGGAAGAACAGCAGCAGGATCGCCACGTCGGCGAGGCGGTCGAACACCGCGACGCCGATCCCGCGCGCGGGCAGGATCGTCGCCAGCAGAACGGTGGTGACGAGCATCAGCAGGAAGGGATCGAACAGGTCGCGGGCGCGCTGGAGCATCGCCGCCCTATGCTGCGCCGCCGCACGACTGGCAATGCGCGGCAGACCAGCGGTGGCGATTGAACGGTCGACCGCTACTCGCGGATCGCTGTACAAATCATTGAGCGGTCGCTGACCTCATCAGCCATTGAGATGCCGGGTCTGCCCTTGTACCGACCGACACCGGCTTATAAGATCGCCATCGCCTGGCAAGGGAAGTTGCATGGACCGATCAGATGTCATTCAGGGGCTGCTAAGCCTTTATGAGTCGCCCGAATATCTGGAGGTCGGCGTCCATCATGGCGTCACGTTCCATATGCTGACGGCTGCGCGCCGGGTGGCTGTGGATCCCGATTTCAGGTTCGATTTAGTGCAGGCTCGCGCGACCAATCCCGACGCGAGCTATCATTCGATCCCAAGCGACGATTATTTCTCACATGTGATTGGTGCCGACGAGAAGTTCGACGTGATCTTCCTCGACGGGCTGCACACATTCGAGCAGACTCTGCGAGATCTGCTGAACGCTATCGGACATATCAAACCCGGCGGCGCGATCGTGATCGACGACGTGCTTCCGAACAGTTATGCTGCTTCGCTGCCGACGTGGGAAATGAACATCCGTTATCGCAACGTGCGAGGAATCACGGATGATTCTTGGATGGGCGACGTCTTTCGTCTCGTCTATTTCATCCGGGATTACCTTCGTCACTTCAGTTATGCCACCACGAATGAGCAGCACGGCATCGCGATACTTTGGAATACCCCCCGCCCCGCGCCTTCTGCGCCGCTCGGCATGAACGACATCATGCGAATCGATTACAGCGATGTTGTGCTTGGCATGGACGCATTCAACCGGCGTCCCTATGCCGAGATCAAAGCGGCGGTGCGCGCCGCAATCGCTCATCATAGTTGAGGCATTCGGAGCGTCGGCGAGGCTACTGACGCGCTGATTGCTCCCCCCTCGTGTTTCGCTTATAGGCGGCATCGCCCCGCCGCGCGCTCCCGTCGTGAGGAACGCCGCGTGCGGGGCGAACTTTTTCCGGCCCCAGCAAGGAGCCCGCCCATAATGGCACGTCGCCGCCAAATCTACGAAGGCAAGGCCAAGATCCTCTATGAGGGCCCCGAGCCCGGGACGCTCATCCAGTATTTCAAGGACGACGCCACCGCGTTCAACGCCCAGAAGAAGGGCACGATCAGCGGCAAGGGCGTGCTCAACAACCGGATCTCCGAGCATGTCTTCACGATGCTCGGCAATATCGGTGTGCCGACGCACTTCATCCGCCGCCTCAACATGCGCGAGCAGCTGATCCGCCAGGTCGAGATCGTGCCGATCGAGGTGGTGGTGCGCAACGTCGCGGCGGGCTCGCTCAGCAAGCGGCTGGGTATCGACGAGGGCACTCAGCTGCCGCGCACGATCATCGAATATTACTACAAGGACGATGCGCTCGGCGATCCGATGGTGTCGGACGAGCATATCGCCTGCTTCGGCTGGGCGAGCCAGGACGAGATGCACGACATCGCCGACATGGCGATCCGGGTGAACGACTTCCTCACCGGGCTGTTCGCCGGGATCAACATCCGGCTGGTCGACTTCAAGCTCGAGTTCGGCAGGCTGTGGGAGAACGACTTCGCGCGCGTCATCCTCGCGGACGAGATCAGCCCCGACGGCTGCCGGCTGTGGGACATGACGACGGGCGAGAAGCTCGACAAGGACCGTTTCCGCCGCGATCTCGGAGGCGAGGTCGAGGCCTATCAGGAGGTCGCGCGCCGATTGGGGCTTCTTCCCGAGGGTGCGGACACCGCGGTGCTCGATATGGAGAGCCACCGCAAGCGGCGGGGGAAGTAGGCGCTACGCCGACGCGATCACCCGTCATCCCGGACATGTTCGACACGTCCGGGATGACGGCAGGCAAGGCGGCGACTGCGCGAGAGCGAGAGACGCACGAACCCGATCGGCCGATTGCGCGTTGAGCCCGTCGATGACGCGCTGGCCCGCCCCTCCGGATAGCCTGACCGCCGCCCCGCCGCGCGCCGCCGCCCTCGATACCCGCGCCGCGATCGGCATCGCGCGCGTCCTGTGCATCCTCGGCATCGTCTATGTCCATGCCTGGACCGGGCGCGACGGCGATACGCTGATCCGGATGGCGCATACCGGTCAGGGCGTACTGCGCTGGGTGCTGATCGAGCTGGTCGGGCGCTCCGCCGTGCCCTTGCTGGGCGCGATCTCGGGCTGGCTGGTCGCGGCGTCGGCGGCGCGGCGCGGCTATGCCGACTTCGCGCGGGTCAAGGCGCGGACGATCTTCCTGCCGATGCTGCTGTGGAACGTGATCGCCATGGCGCTGGTCTCGGGATTCGCCAGATGGGGTCATCTCGCCGCGCCCGTTCCGTCGAGCCCGCGCGAGGCGCTCGACTGGCTGTTCTGCGCGACGCAGGCCAATCCGATCAACGTCCAGATCAGCTTCCTGCGCGATCTGTTCCTGTGCATGTTGGCCGCCCCACTGCTCGCCCGGCTGTCGACCCGCGCGCTGCTCGGCGTCGGTATCGTGGCGATACTGTGGGATGTGAGCGGGGCGAACCTGGTTCTGCTGCTGCGCCCCCAGATCCTCGTCTTCTTCGTCGCCGGGATGCTCGCCAAGCGCACCGGTTTCGCCGAGCGCATCGGCGGCTGGCCGCTCGCCTGGGCGGTGCTGCCCTATGTCGCGCTGGTCGTTCCCAAGATCCTGATCTCGGTGCGCTACGAGCCCTGGCTGCTCGCGCACGTCGCCATCGCCGACGCGATCGACCTGCCGCTGCGCTTCGCCGCGGCGATCGCGGTCTGGCGGATCGCGCTTGCGCTCGCCGGGCGCCCGGCGGGCAGGTTCGTGCTGCGCGGCGAGCGCTACGCCTTCCTGCTGTTCTGCTCGCATCTCGTCTTCATCTGGCTGCTCGGTCCGGTGATCGGGCTGGCGACGGGACGGCTCGGCAGCCCCTCTTATCCGGCCTATCTGCTGCTCCAGCCGCTGCTCGTGCTCGCACCGACCGTGCTGGTCGGCCGGCTGCTCGAGCGCGCCGCGCCGCGTGCCGCCAACCTGCTCAGCGGGGGCCGGCTCGCGCAGCCGGGTGCAAAGCCGCGCTTGAACCCCGCGGTGCCATCCGTCATGGAGCCTGCAGTCTAAGGATCTGCGCCCATGAAAGTCCGCGTCGTCGTCACCTTGAAGCCCGGCGTGCTCGATCCGCAGGGCAAGGCGGTGCATCACGCGCTGACCGGGCTCGGCTTCACGGGCGTGAACGACGTCCGCATCGGCCGGCTGATCGAGCTCGACGTCGCCGAGGGCACGGGCGATGCCGCGATCGAGGAGATGGGGCGCAAACTGCTCGCCAACACCGTGATCGAGAATTTCCGGATCGAGCGATGATCGTTATGGATCGTCCCTGTCCGTCTGCTCGAAAGGGAGGGAGCCCGAACCCATGAAGAGCGCCGTGATCGTCTTCCCCGGCTCGAACTGCGACCGCGACCTTGCGGTCGCGCTGCGCGAGACCACCGGCATCGCGCCGACGATGGTCTGGCATCGCGACACCGAACTGCCCGACGGCATCGACGTCGTCGCGCTGCCCGGCGGCTTCTCGTACGGCGACTATCTGCGCTGCGGTGCGATGTCGGCGCGCTCGCCGATCATGCGCGCGGTGGCGGATGCGGCGGCGCAGGGCCGCGCGGTGCTCGGCGTGTGCAACGGCTTCCAGGTGCTGACAGAGGCGGGGCTGCTGCCCGGCGCGCTGATGCGCAACGCGGGGCTCGATTTCGTCTGTCGCGACGTCGATCTGACGGTCGCCAGCGCGCAGACCATGTTCACCAGCCGCTACGACGAGGGCGAGGCGATCCGCGTGCCGGTGGCGCATCACGACGGCAACTACACTGCCGACGACGACACGCTCGACCGGCTCGAGGGCGAGGGCCGGGTCGCCTTCCGCTATGGCGGCAGGGTCAACGGCTCGGCGCGCGACATCGCGGGGATCGTCAACGATGCGGGCAACGTGCTCGGCATGATGCCGCACCCCGAGCGGATGATCGAGGCCGCGCATGGCGGCAGCGACGGGCGCCGGCTGTTCGAGGGCCTGATCGCCGGGCTCGGCTGAGGAGACGCGCATGGCGATCGACGACACCATCATCCACACGCCGGACGGCCCGATGACCTGGGCGGAGTGGAAGAAGAAGAACCCGGTCCAGCTGCCCTCGCGACGCACCAAGGGCAAGGATCTGCCCAATCGGGTGAAGATCCGGACCGACGAGACTTAGGACCGCTCGTCCGTCCCCGCTGCGCCTCGGCACGAACGGGCACTCCCGGTCGGGGCCCAGAAGCCCTAACCCTCCCCGCCCAGCGCCTCCAGCGCCGCGGCGATATGATCGCGGCGTTCGGGATCGCGGGTCATCTCCAGCATAGCGCTCAGGCTGTCGCGCGCCGGGCCGATCTCCCCCGCCGCCAGCCTGAGCCGCGCCAGATCCCACCAGCCCTGCCCGTTGGCCGGCGCGATCACCGTCATGCGTTCGTACAGCGCCTGCGCACGCGGCCGGTCGCCGCCCTGCTCGGCGCGGATCGCCTGGTTGAGCAGCAGCCGCACCAGCACC
>CAZZZX010000120.1:0-7551 GCA_964658585.1 uncultured Novosphingobium sp. | reverse complement strand
CGATCGCGCCGGCGCGATCCGCGATCCGCGCGCCCGCCTCGACGAACGCATCGTCCGCGACCAGCGCACCCGCCCCCGCTCCCGCCTCGACCGCGACCTCGGCCCCCAGCCCGACGAACTTCCGGACCGTCTCCGGCGTCGCCGCCGTCCGCCGCTCCATCGGCTCATCCTCGCGCAATACCGCGACCTTCACCACAATCCCCCCGACGGTTTCCCTGAAGACAGCGCCGCCGCCTGACGGGCGCGTCCCCCGAAATCCGGCAATGTCCTCAGCGGACGACCAGTCTCGTGTAGAGATGCCATGTCGAATAGCCGAGCCAGGGCAGCACCACGGCGAGACCGATCGCTGCCGGCAGCAACCCGATCAGGAGCAACGCCGCGACCCGCAACCCCCAGCCGAACACCTCGTACGGGTTCTTTCTGACCGCTGCGAGCGATGTGCGGACCGCAAGTCCAGGGTCGACCGACTTGTCGACGACCATCGGAAACGAGACCACTGCAAAGACGAGACTCGCGACTGCGAACGCGAAACCCGCAAGGTTGCCGAGCACGATCAGCGTCCAGCCGGCCCGGGTGGTGAAAAGCCTGCCGAACAGGTCGCCGACCCGCATCGGCGTATCTGCGCCGAACGTGGCGGCATAGATCGCGTAGGCGCCGAGGAGCCACGCGATCATCAGAACGCCGAGCCCGCCGGTCAGCACCGCCAACGGCAGACGGCTGCGCCCGTTGAGCGGATCGAGGAAATGCCACCAGCTCGTATCCCGCTTTTCCTCCCTGCGGCGCGCCAGTTCGTAGAATCCCGAAGCAGCGGCCGGCCCGACGATCGAGAGACCCGCGACGAGCGGAAACAACAGCGGCAGAAGCGGATCGTTGAACGTCATGAAGACCGCAACCAGGCAGATGATCGGATAGAGCAGACCGATGACGATGAGGTCTCCGCGCGTGGCGAGGAAATCCTTCCATCCCTCCGCCAACGCCCAGTTCAGATCCTGTACGCTGATGCGGCGGATCTCCGGGATCTGCGCCGCATATTGCGGTGCGGCGTGCTGTAGGGTCGGCATGATGTGCTCTCCTGTCGTTTATATGGTCTGCTATCGTTCCTCGTTACATATCGGCGTCGCGAACCGGCCCGACGGGGCCGGCGTCACATCAGGCGAACGGTCGGTTGAGCCGGACGATCGCGCTGTTGAGCCAGGATGCGAAGCTGACCCACAGGAGATACGGCACGATCAACAAGCTCGCGCCATGCGAAATCGGCCACAGCCCGACCACCAGAGCGACCAGCGACGACCACAGAAAAATCACTTCGACCAGCGCCCAGTCGGGTCGATGAAGCCGGAAGAACAACGGGCTCCACAACGCGTGAAACACGGCGTTGGCGGAGAACAGGATGATGACGTGCATCCGCGCGGTGTGATCGGGGGCCGCATTCCAGGCGATCACGGCGGACCAGGCCGCAAGTCCGAGGATCACCGTCCAGGCGGGTCCGAACAGCCAATTGGGCGGCTGGAGCGTCGGCTTGCGCAACGTATGATACCAGTCGTCGATCGGCGTCATCAGGCCGCCGAACACGCCGAGAAAAATCGCTGCGCCCGCGGCGATGACGACCGGTGCTGACACCATCTGCGTTGTCCACCTTGTAGAGCGTCAAGCGTATGTTACACGTCGCGAGTGCGCGTGTCCTTCCCTTTCTCCGCGATCGTCGGCCAGGACGAGATGAAGCGTGCGCTGCTCATCGCGGCGGTCGATGCGCGGGTCGGTGGGGTCATGGTGTTCGGCGATCGCGGCACCGGGAAGTCGACCGCGGTGCGCGCGCTCGCGGCGTTGCTGCCGCCGATCCCGGCGAGCGAGGGCGGCTATCAGGACGGGACGCCGCGTACGGGCGGCGCCAAGGCGACGATGCCGGTGCCGTTCATCGATCTGCCGCTGGGTGCGACCGAGGACCGCGTGGTCGGCGCGCTCGATCTGGAACGTGCGCTCGGCGCCGGGGTCAAGGCGTTCGAGCCTGGGCTGCTGGCGCGCGCGCATGGCGGTTTCCTCTATATCGACGAGGTCAACCTGCTCGAGGACCATATCGTCGATCTGCTGCTCGATGTCGCCGCGTCCGGCGAGAACGTCGTCGAGCGCGAGGGATTGAGCGTCCGCCATCCGGCGCGCTTCGTGCTCGTCGGCAGCGGCAATCCCGAGGAGGGCGAGTTGAGGCCGCAATTGCTCGACCGCTTCGGTCTGTCGGTCGAGGTGCGCACGCCGCAGGATCTGAACCAGCGCGTCGAGATATTGAAGCGGTGCGACGCGTTCGAGCGGGAGCCCGACGCGTTTGCCGAGGCATGGCGCAAGGCCGAGCGCAAGACGCTGAGGCGCATCGCGTCGGCGCGCGCCGGGCTGCCGAATGTTGCGGTACCCGACGAGGTGCTCGCCTTCGCGTCGCGATTGTGCATGGCGGTCGGTGCGGACGGTTTGCGCGGCGAGCTGACGTTGATGCGCGCCGGCCGGGCGCTGGCGGCGCTCGACGGCGGCGCGGTCGTGACCATCGATCATGTCAAAGGCGTCGCGCCCTTGGCGCTGCGGCATCGGCTGCGTCGCAGCGTGCTCGACGAAACCGGATCGTCCGTGCGGATCCAGCGTGCGCTGGATGAGCTGGCGGCGTGAACGCGCCGGGCAGGGATACGCCCGATCCGCTCGAGGATGCGCTGATCGCCGCCCGGCTGTGCGCGATCGATCCCGGGCTCGGTGGCATGATCCTACGCGGCAGCACGCTGCGCGATGCGGTGATCGCGGAACTGCGTGCCGCTCTGCCGCCCGAGGCGCCGCTGCGGCGCGTCCCCGCGCATATCGACGACGAGCGACTGCTCGGCGGGATCGATCTTGCCGCCGCACTGGCACGCGGCGCGGCGATCTCGCGAGCCGGCTTGCTTGCCGAGGCGGATGGCGGTGTGGTCGTGGTGCCGATGGCCGAGCGCCTGCCTGACGCGACCGCGGCGCGGATCGCCGCGGTGATCGACACCGGCGTGGTGGCGGTCGAGCGCGACGCCGTCGCGTTGCGGACGGAGACGCGGTTCGTGACGCTGGCGCTGGACGACGGCATCGAGCCCGACGAACGTCCGCCGATGGCGCTGGCGGAGCGCATGGCGTTCTGGATCGATCTCACGTCTCTTCCGGCACGGGGCGGGGGACTGCTCGCCGAAGCCGAATGGCGCATGGGACCGGCCGCTGGCGTGCCGCCTGTGGCGCCGGCCGTCCGCCATGCACCGCCCTTCGGCCCGGCCGGGGACGTCGCTCCGGACAAGCACGGCCGTCCGCCCCATGCCGAGGAGGACAGTCTGGCCGCGCTCGTCGGCACCGCCGCCGCGCTCGGTATCGATTCGATCCGCGCGCCGCTGCTTGCAGCACGTGCGGCGCGCGCTTCCGCCCGGCTTGCCGGGCGCATTATGATCGCCGACGACGACCTCGCGCTGGCCGCGCGCCTCGTCCTAGCACCGCGCGCGACGCGGATACCGGATACCGCGGACGCGCCGACGCCCGAGCCGCCGCCGCCGCCCTCGAACGACGACGGCAAGGACGAGGGCGAGGGCGACATCCATCCACTGGATGACATCGTGCTCGCCGCCGCGCTCGCGGCCTTGCCCAAGGACGTGCTGGCGCTCATCGCGACCGGGAGCATCGGACGCAGGCGGACGATCCGGACGGCTGGTGCCGGCGAGCGACGCAGGTCCGGTACGCGGGGCAGGCCGCTGGCGGCATGCGGGGGCGTGCCGGGGGGCGGGCGGCGATTGAGCCTGATCGATACGCTGCGGACGGCCGCGCCGTGGCAACGCCTGCGCGGACGCGAGGATCGGATCCTGATCCGCCGCGACGATCTGCGCATCCGCCGGTTCGAGACGCGTGCCGAGGCGGTGACGATCTTCGTCGTCGATGCCTCAGGTTCGTCGGCCCTGGCGCGTCTCGCCGAGGCCAAGGGGGCGGTCGAGCTGCTCCTCGCGGAGGCTTATGTGAAGCGCGCGCAGGTCGCGCTGATCGCGTTCCGCGGCACCTCGGCCGAACTGCTGCTGCCGCCGACGCGATCGCTGACGCGCGCGCGGCGGTTGCTGGCCGAACTGCCCGGCGGCGGCGGTACGCCGCTCGCAGCCGGATTGAATGCGGCGCGCGACCTTGCCGAAACGGTGCGTTCGCGTGGCCGGACGCCCTTCGTCGTCGTGCTGACCGATGGTCGTGCGAACATCGCCGTCGACGGCAGCGCGGTCCGCACGACCGCGGCGGCCGATGCCACCGCGGCGGCCAAGGCGATCGGTGGTGCCGATCTGAAGTCGGCGTTTCTCGATATATCGGCGCGGCCCGGCCCCGAAGGTGCGGCGCTCGCCGCAGCGATGCGCGCGCGTTATTTGCCGCTGCCGCGCGCCGATGCGGCGACGATGCACGCCGCGGTTCGTGCGGCGCAGGCCCGGTGAGCGCGACGCCGCGCTGGGAGCGGGAGGGGCGCGACTGGCCCAACCGCGAGCACAGTCGCTTCGTCGAGGCCGGGCGGCTCCGCTGGCACGTCCAGATGATGGGCGAAGGGCCGGTCCTGCTGCTGCTCCACGGTACGGGCGCGGCGACGCATAGCTGGCGCGCGCTGGCGCCGCTGCTTGCCGAGCGTTTCACCGTCGTCGCGATCGATCTGCCCGGGCACGGCTTCACATCAGGCCGGCCGATCGGCGGTCTGTCGATGGCGGCGATGTCGCGCGCGATCCGCGATCTGCTGCGCGTCCTGGCGATATCGCCCCGCATCCTGGTGGGCCATTCGGCAGGCACCGCGATCGCGATCCGCATGACGCTCGACGGGCTGGTCGAACCCGTCGCGATCATTGGCCTCGACGCCGCGCTGCTGCCGTTTCCGGGCCTCGGCGCGGTCCTGTTTCCCACGCTCGCGCGGTTGCTGTTCGTCAACCCGTTCGCGCCCCATCTCATGGCGCAGATCGCGCGAAAGCCGGGCGAGATCGAACGGTTTTTGCTGCGCAGCACGGGATCGCGGATCGATGCCGAGGGGATCCTCTGCTACCAGCGTCTCCTCGCCACGGCCGGCCACTGCGCGGGCGCGATCACGATGATGGCGGACTGGGATCTGGACACGCTGAAGCGCGACCTGCCGCGCCTGCGGACGCCGCTGCTGCTCGTCCATGGCGACATGGACGCGGCGATCCCGCTCGCCAGCGCACGCGATGCCGCGGCGATCGTCGGCAACGGCCGGCTGATACCGCTATCCGGTCTCGGTCATCTTGCGCACGAGGAGCGGCCGGGCGATGTTGCCGCGATCATCGGCACGTTCGCGGGAGAGCAATGATGCAGTCGAGTTACTTCAGCCTGTTCGACATGGCGATCTGCGGGATCCCCGCGCTGGCGTTCGGAGGCTGGCAGCTCATCTCGATCAATCGCGAGATCGCGAAAGACAAGAAGGCATCGGCGGCCGCGTCCGAGCGCGCGTCACCAGAAGGCTCTGGGCATCCGGTAGGGTAGCATCGACTGGACGATCGGCGAGCGGAAGCGGCCGAGCGCGAGGCTTTCATGGACCGCGCGGACATCCTCGTCGAACACGCGCGTCGCCAGCGCGGAGCGTGCGTAGAAGGGCGCGTCGATCCAGGTCTTGATGACCTTGGGTATCGAGCCGGCATCGGCGCGCGTCGCTCGCTTTACCAGCCAGCCGGTGCGGGGCAGCTTCGCCGCTGCGGGCTGGACCATATCGTGCCAGCGCCCCTGGCGATCGAACTTGAGCGCCAGATTGAACGGCGTGCCGTCCGGTCGCCGGCCTTCGTACAGGACGGCGACATCGTTCCTGAGATGCGCGCGCGACCAGTGCCAGTCGTCGAAGCCCGATTCGAGCGGCTCGTCGCCGAAGTTCGAATCGAAATAGCCGTCCCCCGACCAGCGGGTGTCGGGGTGCGTCATTTCGACCTCGACGCGCGCGCGGGGTGCGACGGGATGCCAGCGATGCCGGCCGGCGGGATCAAGCGCGAACGCGGTGGTGCCGATCATCTCCGGGCTCACCCGCACCGTGCCGCGCACCTTGTAGGGCAGCGGCGCGGAGATCTCGGCGATATCGATCACCAGCGTGTCGCCGTCCCACCGCATCGCGCTCGGGCCGACGACGAAATGATCCGCGTCGCGCGCGACACGATGGCGGGGGCGTTCCGTCATCGCCCAGGCACTGCCGCGCGGTCCGGTGAGCGACACGTTGATCGCGCAGTGGTTCTCGGGATGCCGGCGTCCGCTCAGCTTGTAATAGGGCGAAAAGACGCTGCCGACGAAGGCGATGATCGTCAGCCCGTGGCGGCCGTCTTCGCTGGTCGCGTCGACATACCACCAGGCATAGCCATTGGCCGCGACCGCGACGTCGAAGCGCGGTCCCTGAGCAGGCAGTCGACGGCTAGCCGGCCGGAAAGCGCCGCCATCGGGACGCCCGCGCCGGGGTGAGTGCTCCCGCCCGCGCAATAGAGCCCAGGGATCCGCGTCCGGCTGCCCTGCCGGCGGAAGGAGGCCGCCCACCCGTGCGAGGCCGGTCCATAGAGGGCTCCACCCGTCGAGGGACACAGCGTCTCGAAGTCGCGGGGCGTCGTCAGGACCGCCGACGCCCCCAGATCGAGCGAAAGCCCCGCCCGCGAAACGCCGTCCAGCATCCGCTGTGTGCATTGGTCCAACTCCGCTTGGGTGAATCGGGCGCCGTCGCCGTCGGGCGGCGCATTGACGATGATCTGGACGCGTTCCGCGCCGCCGGGAGTGCCATCGACCTCCTCGCGGTCCTGCGCGCAGACATAGACGCTCGGCCCGAGCGCCAGCCGGCCGGCAGCGAGCGCGGCGAATTCGGCGGGGTAATTGTCCGAAAAGAAGACGTTGTGGCGCGCCAGCGGGAAGCCCGTCGCGCGTGCCCGCGCGGTCCACACCATCGCGCCCAGCGAGCGGCGGGCCGGCGCGACCCGTGCGACGGCGCGGCTTGCGGCCGGCCCGAAGCGCCCGGCGCCGATCGCGGCGGGATCGGCGTTGCAGATCACTGCCTGTGCCGCGAGCCGGTCGCCGTCGGCGAGCAGGACACCGGCCGCACGTCCGCGTTCGACGACGATCTCGCGCACCTCGGCGCCATAGCGGAAGCGCGCACCGTGGCGCCGCGCCAGCGCCTCCAGCGCGAGCGCCAGGCGGTACATGCCGCCCTCGATCAGCCAGACGCCGCTCGCCTCGACATGCGCGATCAGCATCAGCGTCGCCGGGCACCGGAACGGCGAGGATCCGCAATAGGTGGCGTAGCGACCGAAGAGTTGCTGCAGGCGCGGATCGCGGAAATAGCCGCCAAGCGCGCGCCATATCGACGTATAGGCGCGCAGATTGAGATAATCGCCGAACCCGCTCGCGCCCATCCGCCAGCCGAGCGTGATCGGATCGGTCTTGGTGTCGCGCAGGAACGGTCGATCGAGCGCGTCGAACAACCGCTTCGCCTCGCTACGGAACGCACGGTAGCCGCGCGCTTCGGCGGCGCCCGCGAAGTCGCCGATCGCGGCTTCGCTCGCCACAGGATCGGCGAACAGGTCG
>CAZZZX010000119.1:0-7573 GCA_964658585.1 uncultured Novosphingobium sp. | reverse complement strand
CGCCTCGGCGAGTGCGGCGGCGTTGACGTCGGTATCGATCGCGGTCGGCACGCCGAGTGCCTCGCCGATCGCCCGGCGCAGATTGGCGCCCGACCAGCCGGGCTTCGGCGTGGTGGTCAGGGCGCCGTAATCGGGCGAGGCGCGATCGAGATCGAGCGGGCCGAAGCTGGCGATGCCGATCGCCGCCGGTTCCCCGTGCTTTGCCGCCATCGCCGCGAAGAAACCGAGGATGTCGGCGATCGTGCGCGCGGGATCGCGGGTCGCGATGCGCGCGGTCTCGCGCGAGCCGCTGCCCGCATCGCCGACGCCGCAGACCATCTTGGTGCCGCCCGCCTCGATCGCCCCGAACACCGCCATCGCCCCCTCCCGATTGATCGTCACGGAGCGCCGTGCCACGCTCGCGCCTGACACGACAAGGGGATTGGACGATGGGGACTTTTCGCCCGGGCATGATCGCGGCGCTGCTGCTGACCGCGGCGGCGCCGCTCCCCAAGCCCCCGGTCGCAACGCCCGGGACGACGATCGACACGATCCAGGGCGTCAAGGTCGCCGATCCCTATCGCTGGCTGGAGGATCCCGCCGATCCGAAGGTCAAGGACTGGGTCGCCGGGCAGAATGCCGCCAGCCATGCCTATCTCGCGTCGCTGCCGGTGCGCGGGCCGCTCCACGACTGGCTGCTCGCCAACCAGAAGGCGACGCCGACCTATGATGGCGGCGTCTCGGTCGAGGGCGGACGCATCTTCGCCTTCACCGTCACGCCGGGCGTCCAGCAGCCGGTGCTCAACCGGATCGAGATCGACGGCAACACCGTCACCCGTCACGCGATCGTCGATCCCAACGCGCTGTCGGCCAAGGGCGCGATCGCGATCGACTGGTGGGAGCCCTCGCCCGACGGAAAGAAGATGGCGGTCAGCCTGAGCCAGGGCGGCAGCGAGGACGGGACGCTCCATGTCTACGATGTCGACAGCGGCAAGGAGATCGAGCCGCCGATCCCGCACGTCCAGTTCCCCACCGCCGGCGGATCGCTCGCGTGGAACGCACAGTCGACCGGCTATTGGTATACCCGCTTCCCCGAAACCGGTCCCGACGAGGAGCGCCACTTCAATCAATCCGCCTGGTATCATGTGATCGGCCGGCCGGTGGCGCAGGATGTCGGGCTGCTCGACAAGGCGCAGGGCCTGCCGCGCACCGCCGAGATCGCGCTGACCAACGATCTCGCCGGGCCGAACGCGCTCGCCGTGGTCGAGTTCGGCGACGGCGGCCAGTACCAGCTCTTCGTGCTGAGCCCGAGCGGCGCGCGCCGGATCGCATCGTACGAGGATCGCATCGTCGCCGCCACGCTCGGACCCCGGGGCGAAGTCTATGGCATCAGCCGCAAGGATGCGCCCAACGGCGCGCTGGTGAAGCTCGATCCCGGTGCCGGGCCGGGCCGGTGGAAGACCTTCGTTCCCGCCGCATCCTACGCGCTGGTCGGCCAGGCGCCGGTGGTCTCGGGCGGCCGTCTATATGCACTGGCGATCGATGGCGGCCCGACCCGGCTGCTCGCCTACGATCTCGCCGGCAGGCCGGTGCCGGTCGAGACGCCGCCGGTGGCGAGCATCACCGCCGCCACCGCGGACGGGAAGGGCGGTCTCTATTATCGGCTGACCAGCTACACCACCGCGCCGGTGACGATGCACCTCGCCGCCGGCGCGACCGCTGCGCAGCCGACGCCGCTGCACGTCGCCTCGCCGATCCGCACCGACGATGTCGAGGTGAAGCGCGTCTTCGCGACCTCGAAAGACGGCACGCAGGTGCCGATCACGCTGCTGATGAAGAAGGGCACGCGCCCGACCGGTGCCACCCCGACCCTGCTGTACGGCTATGGCGGCTATGGCGTGAACATGACGCCGGGCTTCATCGGCGGCACGCGGCGCGCCTTCCTCGACGCGGGCGGGATCTATGCGATCGCCAATATCCGCGGCGGCGGCGAATATGGCGAGGCGTGGCACACCGGCGGCAACCTCATCCACAAGCAGAACGTGTTCGACGATTTCGATGCGTGCGGCGAGTGGCTGATCGCGAACGGGTGGACCAGCCACGACAAGCTCGCGCTGATGGGCGGCTCGAACGGTGGCCTGCTGATGGGCGCGACCGTGACTCAGCATCCCGGGCTTGCCCGTGCGGTGGTCTCGGCGGTCGGCATCTACGACATGCTGCGGGTCGAGCTCGATCCCAACGGCAGCTTCAACGTCACCGAATTCGGCACGGTGAAGGATCCGGCGCAGTTCAAGGCGCTTTACGCCTATTCGCCCTATCACCATGTCGTGAAGGGCGCGGATTATCCTGCGATGCTGCTGACCACCGGCGACAATGACGGCCGCGTCAATCCGCTACATTCGCGCAAGTTCGTCGCCGCGATGCAGGCGGCGACGGGTTCGGGCCGGCCGATCTACCTGCGCACCACCGCCGGCGCGGGCCATGGCATGGGCTCCTCGCTCGACATCCAGATCGCCGAGCAGACCGACGATCTGGCGTTCCTGTTCGACCAGCTCGGCATGACCTGGGCGCCGCCGGGGCGGTGACGGAGACTCCCCTTCCTCGAGCGGGACTTCTCAGAAACTCGGCTGGTCGGCGCCGTCCGCGGGGACATGGATGCCGCACTCGACCTTGTCCCAGCCGCGCCAGCGGCCCGCGCGCGGATCCTCCCCGGGCAGCACTTTCGAGGTGCACGGCGCGCAGCCGATCGAGGGATAGCCCTCCGCCTCGAGCGGATGACGGGGCAGCGCGTTGGCCTCGAAATAGGCATCGAGCCGGGGCTTGGCCCAGCCGGCGAGCGGGTTGAGCTTCAACCGGCCCTCGTCGATCTCGAACAGCGGCACCGCGGTGCGGGTCGCGGACTGGAAGCCCTTGCGTCCCGAGATCCACGCATCGAACGGCGCCAGCGCGCGGCGCAGCGGCTCGACCTTGCGGATCGCGCAGCAACCGTCCGGATCATAGGACCAGCGCAGTCCGGTCTTGTCCTTGTCCGCGAGCAGCCGCGGATCGGGGCGGTAGACGCGCAGATCGGTGAAACCGAGCTGCTCGGACAGCGCGTCGCGATAGGCCAGCGTCTCGCCGAACATCTTCTGCGTGTTGGTGAAGATCACCGGCACGTCGCGATCGACCGCGGCGACCATGTGGAGCAGCACCGCGGACTCGGAGCCGAAGGACGACACCGCGGCGACGCGTCCGAACAGCTCGCCGGTGAGCAGCTCGCCGAGCATGACGCCGGTATCGACGCCGGCATAGCGCGCGTTCAACCGGTCCGCATCGGCCTGGGTGAACGGCGGGGCGGTGTCGATCGTGTCGACGATGCGGGCGGCCTCAGCCATGACGCAACTCCCAGACCGCGGGTCTGGCATCGGCGGCCTTCTGGTAGGTGAAGTCGATCCACGCCATCATCCGCTCGACCGCGGCGAGATCGATCGGCTTCTCGGGCGCGAAGGCGTCGAACCCGCAACGCCGCATCGGCACGATCTGGTCGACCAGCACGTCGCCCTGCGCCCGCAGTTCGCCGGTATAGCCCGCCTCGCGGAGGATTCGCGCGGAGGAATAGCCGCGCCCGTCGCGGAACGCGGGGAAAGCGATCTCGATCAGCGCCAGCCGATCCAGATGCGGGAGCAGCGCGCGGACATCCTCGCCGACCTCGATGCGCACCGCGGTGGCATTGGTCTGGCCGAGAAACGCATCGAGCGTCACCGCCGGCTCCTCGTGCGGCTCGTCGTCGCGGAAGCGGGGAAAATCACCCATAGATCGCCTCCTTGAACGGATCGAGGCCGATGCGGCGATAGGTATCCAGGAACCGCTCGCCGTCCGCACGATGCGCGAGATAGACGTCGGTCGCCTTCTCGACCGCGTCGACCACGCCGTCCTCGGAGAAGCCCGGGCCGATGATCCGCGCGACGCTGGCGTCCTCCGCGCCCGATCCGCCGAACGAAAGCTGGTAATTCTCCTCGCCTTTGCGATCGACGCCGAGGATGCCGATATGGCCGGCGTGATGATGCCCGCAGGCGTTGATGCAGCCCGAGATCTTGAGTTTCAGTTCGCCGAGCGCACGCTGGCGGTCGAGATCGGCGAAGCGCTCGGCGATCTTCTGCGCGACCGGGATCGATCGCGCATTGGCGAGGCTGCAATAATCGAGCCCGGGACAGGCGATGATGTCGCTGATGAGATCGAGATTGGGCGTCGCCAGTCCGGCGTCGTCGAGCGCCTGCCATACGGCATACAGGTCGCTCTTGCGGACATGCGGCAACACGACGTTCTGCGCGTGGGTGATCCGCGCCTCGTCGAAGCTGTAGCGCTCGGCGAGATCGGCGAGCCTGTCGATCTGTTCGGCGGTGGCGTCGCCCGGGATGCCGCCGACCGGCTTGAGGCTGATCGTCGCGATCGCATAGCCCGGTGCCTTGTGCGCATGGACGTTCTGGTCGACCCACAGCTTGAAATCGGGATCGCCCAGATCGAGCGCGTCGTCGGCTCGCTCGTCGAACGCGGGGGGCGCGAAGAAGGCGCGGATGCGGTCGAACTCGGCGACCGGAGGCTCGAGCCCGAGCGTGCGGACATGCGCGAATTCCTGCTCGACCTCGTCACGGTATTTGTCCGCGCCGATCTCGTGGATCAGGATCTTGATCCGCGCCTTGTAGATATTGTCGCGTCGCCCGTAGCGGTTATAGACGCGCAGGCAGGCTTCCATGTAGCTCAGGAAATCCGCGAGCGGCAGGAAGTCGCGGATCAGCGGCGCGATCATCGGCGTCCGCCCCATGCCGCCGCCGACATAGACCTTGAAGCCGAGCGCGCCGGTGTCGTCCCGCACCAGCTGCAGCCCGATGTCGTGCAGTCGCATCGCCGCGCGATCATCCGCGCTCGCGATCACCGCGATCTTGAACTTGCGCGGCAGGTAGGTGAATTCGGGGTGCATCGACGACCATTGCCGGAGCAGCTCGGCATAGGGCCGCGGATCGTCGACCTCGTCGGCGGCGGCGCCCGCGAACTGATCCGACGAGATGTTGCGGATGCAGTTGCCCGAAGTCTGGATGGCATGCATCTCGACCGTCGCCAATCGACCCAGAATGTCGGGCGTGTCGGCCAGCTTGATCCAGTTGAACTGGATGTTCTGCCGCGTGGTGAAGTGACCATAGCCGCGATCATAGGTTCGCGCGATGTGCGCAAGCATCCTGAGCTGGCGCGAGTCCAGCGTGCCGTAGGGGATGGCGACGCGCAGCATATAGGCGTGGAGCTGGAGATAGAGCCCGTTCATCAGCCGCAGCGGCTTGAACTGATCCTCGCTCAGCGCACCCGACAGGCGGCGCTCGACCTGATCGCGGAACTCGGCGACGCGGGTGTCTACGATCGCCTGGTCATACTGGTCGTACTTGTACATCAGATCACCCAGTTGCCGGCGGCGGGGTTGGCAAGGGCCGGCGCGAAATCGTCGCGTACGGTCGGGCCATAGGCGCGGATGCGGTCCTTGATATGCGCGGGGCGGGGGCCGCTCCCGCCCGGGGTCGCATCGATCAGATAGGGCACGTTGACACGGCCGGCGGCCTCCTCGCGCGCGATCAGTGCGGTGCCGTCGGCACCGACATCGACCGCGTCGCCGATCTGGCGCGACCAGCCCTGGCCGTCCCACCACAGCACGTCGCCGCTGCGCAGATCGTTGCCGGTGGCGAGCTTCATGCGCGCTGCTCCGCCAGTTGCGCGAATGCGGCCAGCCGGCTCTCCGCATCGGACAGCAGCACGACCTCGCCGACGACGATAATCGCCGGACTGCCGACGCCCTCGCGCGCGACCATGCCGCCGAGATCGGCGAGCAGCGTGCGCAGCGCGCGGTGGCCGGGCATCGTGCCCTTCTCGATCACCGCGACGGGGATGCCGGGATCGACGCCGTCGGCCATCAGCTTGTCGGCGATCGCACCGGCATTGGCGACGCCCATGTAGATGACGAGCGTGCGGCCGTGCCCGGCCAGGCCCGACCAGTCCTGGTCGGACAGGCCCTTGCACTGGCCCGCGACGAAGCTGACCGCGCTCGACCAGTCGCGATGGGTGAGCGGCAGCATCGCCTCGGCCGCGCAGCCGAGCGCCGCCGACACGCCGGGGATCACCTCGACCGGCAATCCCGCCGCACGCACCGCCTCGACCTCTTCACCGCCGCGCCCGAACACGAACGGATCGCCGCCCTTGAGCCGCACGACGATCGCGCCGGCACGGACATGCGCGATGATGAGCGCGTTGATCGCGTCCTGCGGCAGCGTGTGCCGCGCGCGCTGCTTGGCGACCGAGATGCGCTGGGCGTGCGCGGGCGCATGATCCAGCACCGCCATGTCGATCAGTCCGTCATGGACGACGACATCGGCGGAACGCAGCGCGTCCACCGCGCGCAGCGTCAGCAGCCCGGGATCGCCGGGACCGGCACCGACCAGGATGACGCGCCCGCGGGCGTGCGGATCGAGCAAAGTAGCCATGATCGGACAAGTGGGGGCACGTGCGCCGCCCCACAACCGACGCTATCTTGTCCGCCGCGTAGCCCAGCTTTGGCTCGGTGCGCGGCGGCGGCCTCACTTGGGCGGGGTGTCGCCCTTCTTCGCGCCGCCCATCGGCGCGACGTCGCGGCCGAGCCCGACATTCGCGCCGCGCGGCGCATTGGGCGCCGCCTCGCGGCCGAGGCCGATGCCGACGCTCGCGGCCTTCGACGTCAGGTCGTCCGGTCCGCTCTCGCGCCCGATGCCGATGCCGACCCACAGATCGTCGTTGCCGGTCCCGGTCACCGGCTCGTCGATCTGCGGCGTGACGATCAGCGCGCCGAGATTGATCTCCGAGATCAGCACCGGGGTGGTGAAGCTGAAGGCGGCGTTGTTGCCGAGGCCCGAACTCGCCTCGACCTGCGCGACGACATCCTGCACGGGCTGGATCGACTGGACGAGCGCGGTGATCGCCATCTGTTCGGGCGTGTCGGGTCCGGTCGGCTGGGTCGTCGTGGCGCCGCAGTTCGACGCGTCGAGCAGGCAGGAATTGAGCGTCGCACCGCTCGCGAAGCCGGTCGGCTGGAGCGCGAGCGCGGTGAACACCTGGTTGCCGACCAGCATCGTGCCGCCCTGGTCGAGCCGTGCGTTGAGCACCAGTCGCGCCGGCGTGTTGGCCTGCGCGGTGGTCGGCACCAGCAGGATGCCGCCGGTGCCCGCAGTGACGCCGGCGCGATCCGCGATCGCCGCGGAGGCGCCGCTGTTCTGGGTGTAGAAGGCGTTGGAGAAGGTCGCCGAGACGGTGTTGGCGCGAAGATAGCCGGCCGGATTGTCGAGCGTGCCGGGATTGCCGAGCGCGGCATCGATGGCCGCGGCGCCGCTCGCCGCGGATACCGCATTGGCCGCGTCGGGTGTCGCGAACAGGATGGTGCCGCCCGCGCCGGTCGCGTTGCTCGCCACGAGCGCGAGCGTGCCGGCGAGATTGTCGCTGTTGGTGGTACCGTCGTCGAGCACGACCGAGCCGGCGGGCAGCACGCCGGTGATGTCGCCGCCGGTCGATTGCAGTGTGACCGTGTCGCCGTCGGCGAGGCCGGTGA
>CAZZZX010000118.1:0-7606 GCA_964658585.1 uncultured Novosphingobium sp. | reverse complement strand
AGCTCGACCTCTGGTTGAAGAGCCCGGCGGCGCTCGTGCCCGGAACCAAGATGTCGTTCGTCGGCATACCGAAGGCGAGCGCCCGCGCGAGCGTCATTGCTTATATCAAGCAGGAAACCCGTAGTAAGTGAATCATCGCAGCCGCCCCTAGCCCGTCGATTGACCGGGCCGCATGGCTGAATGTCACCGCGCTCGATCCAATCACCGTTCAGCGGTGTTTTGCTCGATGGTGCTATTGATCGCGGGAGAAGTCGCTTATTGCCGCTTCGCAAGTAATGCAGCGTAAAGATTGGGTTAGCCAGCGGCTACAGTCGGCTTGTACAAAAAAAGGGGGATCTCATGACCAAACACTCGATCGTGACGATGTTGATGGCGACATCCGCGTGTATTTTGGGATCGCCTGCGATGTCGCAGACCGCACCGGTTCAGGACAAAGCAACTGCGGCCAGCGAGCCCGTGCCGGAGGTCGCGCCCGCGCCCGGCGATATTCTGGTCACCGCCCGGCGGCGGACTGAAAATATCATCGACGTGCCGCTCGCGATATCGGTTGTGTCGGGCGCCGAAATCAGCAAGCTCAACATCACCAGTACCAACGAGCTTGCGAACTTCGTGCCGGGGCTGGAATTCAACGATTTCACGCCGGGCAACTCGCGCAACGATCGCGGCGGCAACCGTCTGCTGATCTTCCGCGGTCTGAATCTCGCCAATAATGGCGGCGTGACGGGCGCGGGCTCGATGTTCCTCGACGGCGCGGCGGTCATCGGCAACGAAATCCCGGCCGGCATGGACATCGGTGCAGTCGAGGTTCTGCGCGGGCCGCAGAATGTTTACTTCGGCCGCGCGTCGATGGCGGGCGCGGTGTCCTATCGCACGAAGGCCATCCCCGACAAAATCGAGGGCGCGGTCGAGACCACGATCGCGGAGCGCAGCACGCATCGGGTAGAAGCGAGCATAGCGGGTCCGATCGTACCCGGCCTGATCGGTCTGCGTATCACAGGTCTCGACGAGTCCAACGACGGCTACATTCGCAACGACTTCAACAACGGCGCCGATCCGAGATTGGGTGCGCGCTCCCGCAAATCGATTTCGGGCACACTCGAGATCACGCCTTCCGATCGGCTGGAGATCAAGCTCTACGCAAACTACTTCAAGGACAAGGACGGCCCGTCTGCGACCGCCGATATCTTCCCGGATTCGGCGAATGGAACGGGTGTGGTCACCAACTGCCTTGTCGGGAAGCCCGTCACGACAACCACGGGTGGCATCACGACGACGTCGCCGGCGCTGGCCACGATCTGCGGCAAGGTTCCCGGGCCGAGCCACGCGATCAATTATGAGAATACGGTGATCCCGGCCCGCGATGCTGCGGTCATCTTCAATATACCTTTTCTGCATGAGGGATTTAAGCAGCAGGCTGGTCTGCAGCGCAATGTCCTGAATTCACATGCGGTGATTAACTATCGGCTGAGCGACTACCTCAAATTCCAGGCGATAACCGGCTATCACACCGATGCCGTTATCCAGGTCGGCGATGGCATCCAGCAGCCGTACAAGACCGGGGCGTCCTATACCAACTACGACTATAATCTGGCGAATGCGTTTCGAGATTTCAGCCAGGAGGTGCGCCTGAGTTCCGATCCCGATCGCGTGTTCAGTTGGACCGTGGGAAGCAATTACGTGAATGCCCGCAATTTGAGCACTGCGGATGTGACCTTCACCACACCGACCGGAGCCTTCCTGCCATACCCCCAGAACATCACCAAGGATGGTGCCAAGACCTACGGCTTCTTCGCCGGCGGCTATCTCAAGCTGTTCGACAAGCGGCTGACCCTGAGCGCGGAGGGCCGTTATCAGATCGACGACCGCAGCACGACCGTCTACAGCAATCCCGCGTTCGCGGTGGTGGTGCCGACCCTGTCGAAAGACTTCAGGAGCTTCAATCCCCGCGTTTCGGCTGACTTCGATGTCGGCGGCAGACGCCGGATCTATGCATCATACGCTACCGGCACGCGCCCCGGCGGTTTCAACTCTGGTCTCTATTCATACCTCGGTAAGTCCGCCGCACAGGATGCGAGCATTACCGACACCTTCGGTCCGGTCAGTCTCGACTACAAGGAAGAGCGACTGCAAATCGGAGAATTGGGCTTGAAGGGAAATTTTGCCGGCACGAAGGGGTATTTCGACATCAATGCCTATTACGGCGTCCTGAATAATCAGCAGATACGCCGTTCGCTACTGGTTCCGGCGCTCGGCTTCTCGTTGGGTGCGACGCAGAACACGGGCAAGACGGAGATCTACGGTCTGGAGCTCACGGGAAATTACAATTTTACCCGAACGCTCTCGCTCGCCACGACCTTCGCCTGGAACCACACCAACCGTTTGACCTATATCGATCAGTCGCCGACCACGTATCGTCTGTATGGCACGGATGACTTTTCGGGTCGCGCCTTGCCCAATGCGCCGGAATTCACCGGGTCTGCGGTGCTCAGCTACGACGCCAGCGACGAGTCGGATCGCTGGATGCCGTTCGCCAACGCCGCGCTGGTCTATCGCGGCAAGCAGTGGGCGGATATCGACAATCTGGCCTATATTCCCGGCCGTGCGACCGTAGACGTCCGTGGCGGCCTCGCCAACAAGACCTTCCGCGCCGAACTGTTCATCACCAACCTGTTCAACAACAAGACATATCCCGGTGGCAACGTCGCACCTGACTATGGCGGCAATGCGGTCAATGGCATTCCCGTGTCCTACAGCGGCTTTTACGGCGCTTACGCAGAGCCTCGTACCGTCGGCGGCAGGTTCACCGCGAAGTTCTGATCCGAACGATGGTACACCAGGACGGCGCCGCCCATTCGGGCGGCGCCGTTTTCCTTGTTTCGTCCAGATTGCAGGCGGCTGGAGACCGATTGACGCGCCGCAGCGACGCCGATCCCTCGGGCGGTGTCCGGTTCCGACTTCCAAGACACCGCGGAGCCAGGTTACCCCCGAGGGCTTCGCGCCGATCATCGTCGCCGTCTGGTTCGTGCGCCCATCGAGGCCGGACATCCGAGGAGGGCCGCATCAGCCGAAGAGGCGACGGGCCCGTGGATCTCATCTACCGTCGGGCAAATTTCGGGACCGGCTGTTGCCGCGCAACCAGAGCGCGCCGTTCATCCGCGGGGCGGAACGCGTCACCAATGGTGCCCTATCCTGCCTCACCGAGTGAGGGGCGGCGAGGTCCGGGCACCGTCACCGGATCGGTCAGTCGCGCCGCCCGGTCATCGCCGCCCGGTATGGCTTCGTGCAACACCCGAGCACGACGACCGACAGCGTCGCGGCGACCGCGACCACGGTCGCGATCGCGCGGCTTACCATCGCGTCGCCGCCATAGACGTGCGCGGTGACCAGCGCGACGATGGTCGGGCCGATGCCGATCCCGGCGAGATTGAGCCAGAACAGGTAGATCGCCGAAACCTGCCCGCGCATCCGGTTGGGCGTGATCTCCTGGAAGGCGGCCGCCGCGGCGCCATAGGGCATCGCCCCACAGAACAGGAAGCCGGCGAACAACGCCAGCGACAGGCCGCCGGTCGGCATCAGCGGCGCGAGGACGCCGAACGGGAGCGCGGTCGCCGCGGCAAGCACGCAGACGCGGATGTTCGAATCGATCGCCCCGTGCTCGCGGAATCGTCCGGCAAGCCAGCCTCCCGCGAGCGTTCCCGTCACGCCGAAGATCGCGATCACGGGGCCGTAGCCGATCGCCACGTCGCTCGGCGTCCAGGCATAGGCACGCATGAAGTGGGTCGGGATCCAGGCAGTCGTGCCGTTCCACATGACGCTCTGGAAGCAGAGCCCGACGATGAGCAGTCCATAGGCACGCGCCCTCGCCCTCATGTGCGCGAGCACCGCAGCGAAGCTTGGCGGCGGTTCCGCCGCCCCGGTGCCCAGGCGCGGCGGTTCGCGCAGGCTCATCACGAGCAGGGCGACGAGGAGTCCCGGCAGACCGATGATCACGAAGACGAGCTGCCAAGGCTCGAAATGGCCGAGCCCGGTGTCGATTGGCGCGAGGCGCTGGAGCATGACGCCGGCGACGAATGTCGCGATCGCGGGCCCGAGATAGATCGCGCTCTGATATACGCTGAGCGCGCGGACGAGCCGCTTGCCCTCGAACGAGTCCGCCATCATCGAATAGGCCGCGGGCGAAAGCGCGGCCTCGCCGACGCCGACGCCGATCCGCGCGCCGAACATCAGTCCGAAGCTGCGCGCGAAGCCGCAAAGTGCGGTCATCACGCTCCAGATGCCGATGCCGGCCGCGACGATATGCGTGCGGCGCCTGCGATCGATGAGCCGCCCGATCGGTACGCCCATCAAGGTATAGAATACCGCGAAGGCGAGACCATGGAGGAGGCTGAGCTGCACGTCGCTGATGTGCAGCGTCGCCCGGATCGGTGCGACCATCAGGGTCAGGATCGTGCGGTCGATGTAGGAGAAGGTGTAGGCGAGGATCAGGACCGCGACGACGTACCAGGCGTAGCGGCGGGACGGACGCGCGGCCGCCACGGTCATCCGAGAAGCCTCAGTTCGGTCTTGAGCACCTTGCCGTTGGCATTCCGGGGCAGCGCCTCGATCAGTGCGACGTCCCGCGGGATCTTGTAGTTGGCGATCCGCCCGGCACAGTGCGCGGCGATGGTTTCGACGGTGAAATCCTCACGCCTCGGCACGACGAAGGCCTTGAGCCGCTCGCCCCATGTCTCGTCGGGTACGCCGATGACCGCCACGTCGGCGATGTCGGGATGTGCGAACAGCACCTCCTCGATCTCGCGCGGGTAGATGTTGACCCCGCCGGAGATCACCATGTCCTTCTTGCGGTCGACGATGTAGAGGAAACCCTCGGCATCGCGCCGCGCCATGTCGCCGACCGAGACCCAGCCGTCCTTCACGGCCTTGGCCGTCTCGTCGGGGCGGTTCCAGTAGCCGTTGAACAGGACGGGGCCGCGCGCCCACAGCTCGCCGACCTCGTCCGGATCGCAGACGCCGCCGTCCTCACGGCGCACCTCGGCATCGACATGGGGGAAGGTGGTGCCGACGCAGCCGGTCTTGCGGAGCTGATCCTTCGGGCGGAGATTGCAGACCAGGCCGGTCTCGGTCGCGGCGTAGAGTTCGTGGAGCACGGTCTCGCCGAAATAGGGGATGATCCGCTCCTTCATCGCCTGCGGCAGAGGCGCCGCATTCGCGAGGATCGATTTGATCGGCGGGCGTTCATATTTTGCCAAGGTCTCGAGAGGCAGCGCGAACATCATCTGAAAATGCGTCGGCACCATGAAGAGGCCGGTGATGCCGCCGAACTTCAGCCGTTCGAGCACGGTCTCGGGGTCGAACCGGTCGAGTATCTCGATCGATCCGCCGGCGGCCAGCACGCCGGTCGGAAAACCAAGCCCTCCGCCATGGTTCATCGGCGTCATCGCGAGAAACCGGTCGTCGGGCCCGAAACAGCCGAACTCCGCGGCGCAGATCAGCCCGACCAGCATCCTCGATCGATGCGACAGCACGACGCCCTTGGGCCTGCCGGTCGTGCCCGACGTATAGGGTATCGTCCAGGCGTCCCATTCGTCGATCCTGGGAATGGCGGGCGGTGTCGGTGCATCGGCGAGCAGAGCCTCGTATTCCGGACCGAAGGTGAAGACGCTGAGCCCCCGGGCCTCAGCGTCATCGATCAGCGCGCGCGAGTTCTCGTCCGTGAAGACGATCCGCGCGCCGCAGTCGTCCAGCGCCTGCGCCACCTCGTTCGGCGCGAGCCGCGGATTGATCGTCGCGACGGCCGCCCCTGCGTCTGGTACGCCCGCGACGACCTCGACGAACTCGGTGCGGTTGCGCGAGATGATCGCGGCGACATCGCCTTTCTTCACGCCCAATCCGATTGCCGCGTCCCGCAAGCGGGTGATGCGATCGGCGAGCGTCCGGAAGTCGGCGGTCCGTGGACCATCGAGTATCGCCACCTTGCCGGGATCGCGTGCCGCGGCCGCGCGAAGCGCGGCAGCGAAGGTCATCGAATGGAAGGTTTCGGGCAGGCTCACCGCGGCAGCTTCGTGAATACGGCGAGCGCGTTCTCGCGCATCATCCTGGCATGGCTTGCCGGGCGCAGGCCGAGCGCTTCCACCTCCGCCACGGCGCGTTCCGGGTCGATCACCGGCCAGTCGGTGCCGAACAGCACCTTGTGGCTGCCATAGCTGTCGGCATAGCGGACATATTGCTTTGGCCAGTGCTTGGGCGCGTAGGCGTCGCCGGCGGTGTAGATGTTCGGATGCTTCCAGCACATCGCGATCATCTCGTCGGTCCACGGCACGCCGATATGGATGCCGATGATCGGCAGGTCGGGAAAGTCGATCGCCACCTGATCGAGCAGGATCGGCCGCGCGACCGAGGGCAGGCGGCGCTCCTTGGAATAGACCAGGTTCTGCCCGACCTGCATCATGATCGGGATATCGAGCTCGCAGCACTTGGCGTAATAGGGATAGATCTGCGCGGCATCCGGCGCGGTGCCGAACCAGTGCGGATACCAGTGCGCGCCGACGAAGCCGTATTCCTGGACCGCCTGCGTCAGGTCGCGCAGCCCCTGCATCCCGCGCGTCTGGTCGATGCCCGCCAGTCCCGAGAAGCGATCCGGATGCTGCGCGACGATGTCGGCGATGACCTTGTACGGGATCTCCCACGATCCCCGCACATTGAGGTCGCCCGCGCGCACCGCGATCAGCAGCGAGCGCTCGATGCCGGCGCGATCCATCTTCTTCAGATACTCGTCGATCGAGACGCCGTCGAACATCTCCGCGGGCATCCGCACCTGGCGCTTGAAATCGTCGTCGAGCCCGGTCCAGCCGTTCGCGACGGCTTCCGGGGTGTAGATGTTGCATACGATATCGATGAAGCCGGTCATGGATGCTCCCGCTACGGTTGGAACGATGCTCCGTGATCCTGTCGCGGTGGGCCACGGCATTGATCCGGGTCAACCGCAGAACGGGTGCGCCCGCCGGATTCACTCGCATCCTCAGCGGCTCGTCCGCCATGGCCGGATGCATACGGGAGACAGGCACGATGAACGCGACGAACGCCGGTACCGAAGAGAGCTTTCCGGAGATCCGCGAGTCGGTCCGCCGGCTCTGCGCGGGCTTTCCCGGAGACTATTGGCAGCGCCTCGACCGCGATCGCACCTATCCTACGGAGTTCGTCGATATCTTGACCCGCGAAGGCTTTCTCTCGGTGCTGATCCCCGAGGAGTATGGCGGTTCGGGCCTCGGCCTCGCGGCGGCGACTGCGATCCTCGAGGAGATACACCGCTCGGGATGCAATGGCGGCGCGTGTCACGCACAGATGTATGTGATGGGCACCGTGCTCAAGCACGGGTCGCCCGCGCAGAAGGCGGCCTATCTGCCGAAGATCGCGAGCGGCGAGCTGCGGTTGCAGGCATTCGGCGTGACGGAGCCGACCAGCGGCACCGATACGACCCGCATCCGTACCTTCGCGCGCCGCGACGGTGACGACTATGTCGTCAACGGCCAGAAGATCTGGATCAGCCGCGCCGAACATTCGGACCTCATGGTGCTGCTCGTCAGGACCACGCCGCGCGACGAGTGCG
>CAZZZX010000117.1:0-7661 GCA_964658585.1 uncultured Novosphingobium sp. | reverse complement strand
CGGCGCTGAGCTGCAGATCCCTGGCGCCGCCATAGTTGATGTCGAAGCCGCTCTGGCCATCGACACCGTGCGGGAACGCGGTGCCCGAGCCGAACGCGTAGACCTCCCACTTCCGGGTATCGGTCGGCTCCGGATCATCGGTGAGGTAGGGTGGTCCAGCGACGGCGGTGCCGGCCCTCAGGACGACACCGAGCATGGCGAACGCCGCTCCCTGTCTGTGCGACGGCACGCCGCGTCACGCCTTCGTCCGCGGATGATCTCCGGCACGCTGCGGCAGGAGCAGGATGCAGAGCAGGATCGCCACGCCGAGAACCGCCGTCGCCAAGGGCCTGCTGAGCGCGAAGCCGCCCTGCGCCACCGGCTTGTCGAACAGATCGCCGAGCGTCGCACCGAGCGGGCGCGTCAGGATGAACGCCGCCCAGAACAGGACGACGCGGGAGACGCCCGTCCATCGGTAGAGCGCGAAGAGCGCGAGCAGGGCGATGCCGAAGACGATGGCGCCGCCCCCGTAGCCGAGGCCCGCATCGGCGATCCAGTCGCCCAGTGCGGTACCGAGCGTCTGCGAGAAGGTGATCGTGATCCAGTAGAAGATCTCGGCCGCAGGCGCGCGCACCGTATCCACCGACACGCTGCCGAGCGTCCGATACCAGACCGCCAGCGACGCGATCACGCAGACACCCAGCAGCGTCGCGCCACCCGGATAGCCGATGCCGAGCGATCGGTCGGCGAAGTCCGCCATCGTCGTCCCGGCCGTCGTCGAGGCGATGATCGTCGCCCAGTAGAGGAAGGGATGAAAGCGCCGGACCGAGATCTGCCACGCGACGAGGGCGACCAGCAGCGACGCGAAGATCGCGGTACCGACGAGATAGCCGAGGTCCATCGTCATGCTGACGGTGTCGCCGCCGGTCTCGCCGAGCGTCGTCGCCAGGATCTTGACGATCCAGAAGCCCAGCGTGACTGCCGGTACCTTGCTGGAGGCGATGTCCGCGCGCACGTCTCTCGTCATCGCTGTCGAACCCTCGGGGGATAGGTCATCGGTCGGTCGGCTCGAACACCAGCAGCCGCAACGTGCCGGGCAGGACGCGGGGACGAGCGCCGGGCGTCGGATCGGCTCTGGTATCGGCGGCGGCGACGAACAGATGACCGGTCGCGGCATCGACGCTCATCGTCCGGCCGCTGAGTTTGGTGGCGAGCGTCTCCAGCGCCGCGTAGCGATCCGGCGCGATCTGCCGATAGATGCTGATCGTTCCGTCGCGGCCGTTCGCGCTGAACACCCGCCTGCGCCTGGCATCGAAGGCGATCGCGTCGCTGCCGTTGCCGATCGGCAGCGTCGCGACGACGCGCCCGTCGACGGCCGAGACGACCACCATCACGGCGTTGGTGCAACCCATGAAGAGGCGCTTGCCGACCGCGTCATAGGCGAGTCCGTGCGGGCTGACGCAGCCCGGGGTCGGCCAGCGCGCGACGATACGATTGCCATGCGCGTCGATCTTGAGGATGTCGCCCTTCTCCTCGCCCGCGACGAAGATCGCGCCTTCGCCGTCGGCGACCGCGTACTCCATCTTTTCCCCCGCGCCGATCGTCGCGATCGCGGTGTCCGACACCGGATCGACGACGGTGATCGTCCCCGGGTCGCCCTCGACGACGAACACATGGCCCGTCACCGGATCGATCGCGATGGCGTCCGCATCCTGCGCGGCGGCGATGGTCCGCCGGACCGCCAGCGTCTCCAGGTCGAAGGCGATCACTTGGCCGTTGCGGCCGTCGTCGGTGAAGCCCTGACCGGTCGCGGCCGAGATCGCGGTGCCGTGCGTCCCGCCCGCGATGCCCTGGACGTTGCCGACCAAGATGTTGCGAGTGCTGTCGATCACCGCCAGTCTGTCGCCGTGGGCGACATAGACACGGCCCGAGCGCGCGTCGGCGACCACATAGTCCCAGCGGTCGGGATCGCCGAGCGCGATCGTCGCGGCGGGGCGATAGGCGGGCGCGGCTCGAGCGGAGGAGGCGCATACCGACGCCCCCGCAGCGAGCATCGCCAGAATGATCCGTAGACAGTCCCGCATCACCCGATCGCCCCGCTTCTCAAATGACACGGCACCACTTGGCGCCGTCGTGGCCGAACCCCGGCCGGCCGTGCGCCGGCAGCGAGCACAGACGAAGCCGCGCCCCGGCATCCGCACATCGCGCCGCACTGCGCAAGGGGCCAGCCCGCCCAGTGCCCCGGGGAATCGACGAATCCCGTCGTCAACCGATCAGCACCCGTGTGGCGAGCGCGGCGATCAGCGCGGGCGTCATCGTCGCGGCACCCACCCGGAGAAAGCGCCAGAAGCCGACATCCTGACCCTCGCGACGGATCGCCTGCAACCACAGGATGGTGGCAAGCGATCCGGTGATCGAAAGATTGGGCCCGAGATCCACGCCGATCAGCAGCCCATCGACGATCAGCCGAGGCGGATGCGCCTGTGCGACCGCGCTGCTCGCAACCAGACCGGCGGGCAGATTGTTCATCAGGTTCGACGCGAAGGCGAGGATCGTACCGGCGACCGCCGCCCCCCGCGCCGGATCCGACGCCGCCGCCTCCAGCGCTTCGGCGACGTGCCGGACGACGCCGGTCAGCGACAGCGCCTCGACCAGCACGAACAGACCGGCGACCAGCGGCAGAACGCTCCACGACACCGATCCTGCCAGCGCGATCGGCGACCGCCTGGCGAGCACGCAGACCCCGAGCGTCGTCGCGAGCCCCGCCAGGCACGTCGGCAGGCCAAGCGGCAGATCGAACGCCGACATCGCGATCAGCAGCAGCGCGGTCACAGCGATCCCGGCAAACGCCGCCTTGCCGCCGGTCGACAGCGGATCGCGCGCGACATCGCGGGCGCAGGCGCCCGACAGCCGCTTGCGTTCCACCCACCGCAGCAGGACGTAGGTCACCGTGATCGCCGCGATCGACGGCAGCGCGAAGGAGCCGAACCATTGGCCGAGCGGCGGCATCCTGCCGCCGTAGAGGACGAGGTTGGCGGGATTGGAGATCGGCAGCACGAAGCTCGCCGCGTTGGCGATCATGGCACAGGCGAACAGCAGCGGCAGCGGGTCGGCCCTGGCTTTCCGCGCCGCCGCATAGACGGCCGGGGTGAGCACGACCGCCGTCGCGTCGTTGGACAGGAAGGTCGTGGTGACGACGCCGGCCAGATAGACCAGCAGGAACAGCCGCGATGGCGATCCTCCGGCGTGGATCGCCGCGGTCGCCGCCACCCAGTCGAACAGTCCCTGCTCGCGTGCGGTCTCGCTGAGCAGCATCATGCCGATCAGGAAGAGATAGACGTCGGTGCCCTTCTCCACCGCGCCGAGCGCGGCCGATGGCGGCATCAGGCCCGATACGAGCAGGACGACCGCCCCGAGCACCGCCCAGACCGCCTCGGGCCACCGGAACGGCCGCACGATGACGGCAGCGGTCGCGGCGGCGCAGATCGCCCAGGTCACACCGGTCGCGAGCGTCATCGGCCCGGTTCGGACCCGCTCTCGTCGCTGCCGGCGCAGGCGGGTCGCAGGGTTCCCGCGAATCCCACCCACAAGACGACGCTGACGATCGCGAAGCTGCCGAGGATGTAGAAGGCGACGTGATAGCCGAGCGTCTGCGCCAGCCAGCCGCCGATCGCCGGGCTGAGCGAGGCGCCGACACCCTGGACCGTCATGACCGCGCCCTGCCCGACATTCACGCGGCCGGTGCCGTTGAGCAGGCAGGCGACGAGACCCGGAACCGCGACGCTTTGCAGACCGGCGCCGATGCCGTCCAGCATCTGCACCGGCCAGACACCCCAATGCTCGATGAAGGTGCCGGCCAGGAAGCCACGCACCGGCAGCACCGCGAACGAAACCAGCATGACCAGCCAATAGCCCCGGCCCGCCGCAACCCGCATCGCGAGCAGCGAGGCGACGATCATGACCGCCTGCGCGACGACGACGGTCTGGGCGACGAAGAGCGCGGCGTTGCCCTTGCCCGCGCCGACCACCGCGAGCCCGTAGAGCGGCAGCATCGCGCCGTTGCCGAGGTGGAAGCATGCGAGCGATGCCGCGAGGATCAGCATGGGCCTGTTGCGGAGCAGCGTCCTGAACCCCTCGGCCCGACCGGCGTCTTCGGTCGATCCTTCGCCGCCTTTCCGACCCTCGAGACCCCGCGCGGCCTGGTGATCGATCGCCCGCTCGGGAATCGCCAGCACCGAGGCGATCGCCAGCACACCGAATGCCGCCGCCAGATAGAAGATGGCAGGCATTCCGAAGCGATAGCCGAGCCACCCCGACAGGCCCGCACCGATCATGTTGCCGGCATGGTTCCAGGCCTGGTTGCGCCCGTTTTGCGCATTGAAGCCTTTCTGGCGCGCGATCCCCAGCGTCATGCCGGCGACCGCAGGCCCGATCGCGGCGCCGGCGATCGCGGTCGCGACCTGGCTGACCGTCACCACCCAGCCGGATTGCGAGAACAGGATGAGGAATGACGCCATCACCGTGCAGATGCCGGTGACGATCACGACCAGGCGCTTCTTCTCGGTATGATCGATGAACGCGCCGGCGGGGGCGGTCATCACCATGCCGGCGACGCCCCCGACCGTCATCACCGTTCCGATCGGCCCCGACGTCCAGCCGCGTTGCTGAAGGAAGACGCCGAGGAACGGCCCGATCCCGGCCTGCATGTCCGCCATGAAGAAGTTGAGCGCCTGAAGCGCGGTTTTCGCCCGTCGCTCCGCACCTTCGGGCCGGCGCGCATCCCCGGTCGTCGCATATGTGCTGCTCAATCGGCTTCCCCTGTCGGCCTCCGTCGGCGCACAAACAGTTTGGCGCGCGAATCGCCGCAACGGACCGGCAGAATCGGGATGCAGAGCCATCCCTAACCTCCCGGTCGTCAGCGACGGACCGTAAACGCTCCCTAGCCGCCGCCGCTTCGACGTGGCTTGAACGGTCCCGTTCAGCTTCGGTTTGGTTTCGGGCGAGCGCAGATCGTTCGCCGAATGTCCCGCGCCCTATCGCGACGGGCCGGGCGCCCGCGAGCAGCTCGGAACGACGACGGTGTCACCGGCGCCGAAGCAGCGCTTCGCCGGCGCGCACCGGTCCGTTCTCGACGATGCCTTCGCACAGTCCGAAGCCGGGCGGCACGAACAGGATGATGGTCGAGCCGTGCTCGAACCAGCCCATCTCGTCGCCCTTGCCGATCCGGGCATCGCAGGTCATCCGGCGCGGGCCGCCCTCGCGCAAGGCCGCCCGGGTATCGAGGAAGGCCAGCCGGATGCTGGCGACGAGGATCGCGGCCACCGGCACCAGCAGGATATCCTCGCCCGTCGCCAGGAGCTGCGCCTCGATCACCGCACGCTCGTTGCGGCAGAACAGCCTTTCGACGCGCTTCAATGCGATCGGATTGACGTTCCAGCAGTCGCCCGAGAGATAGGTCACCGCACGCACCACGATGTCGTGCGGCGCGTGGAAGCGATGATACATCCCCGCGGTCAGCCTGAGCGTGATGAAACGGCCGTTCCGGAACTTATCCGCCACCGCGCGATCGGGAATGAGATCGATCAGCCGGTAGGGAAAGCCCTTCACCTGGAAGAGACGATCGCCCTCGATCGCGCCGTGCGCGCCGACGATCGCATCGCAGGGGCTGGCGATCACCGCGGGATCGGGATCGGCCGGCCGCGCGCCGGAGCGCAGGGCGCGGGTGAAGGCATCGTGGAGGCTGGCGAAATGCGGCGTTTCGGCGTCCGACAGATCGACGTCCGAGAAGAAGCGCCATGCCCGGATCGACGCGTCGCGCACCCAGCGTCGCTCGATCCGGCTGAACCGGCCCATCGCCTGCGTCGCCAGGCGGCGCGGCAGGCGGTTGGTGAGCAGGAAATTGAGATCCTCCTGCAGCAGGAATTTGATGACCCCGGCGCGGATTGTCATGCGCGCGTCACGCGCTTGCGGTGGAGGGGGCCATGGCCATGCCCGTTTCCGCCGTGCTCGTCGGCGCCGCTGCCCTCGCACTGGTCGCGCAGAAGGGCCGCGCGCGGCTGGCCCTGTCGCGCGCCAAGCATCGCTCGCTGACCGGGCATGTCCGGCTCGCCAAGCGGATCGCGGGGCAGATCCCGTTCTACGCCTATGACGACGCGCGTTTCTTCCGCGCCGACGACGCGCCCGAGACGATCGCCGAGCGACGCCGCGCCGGCTTTCTGCGCCTCTCCTCGATCTATGCGGAGCGCTACCCCAAGACGCGCGCGCTGACCGCGCAGACGCGCGACGGGCTGTCCGATCTGCAATTCACCGGCGCCTATCGCGTGCCGTTCCAGTTCGGTGCGCTGGTCCGCCGGCATCTCGGCACCGGCGCCTTCCTCGCCTCGTCCGACGGGCCGACCGTCACCGATCTCGACGGCAACCGCCTGCTCGATCTCACCGGCTCCTACGGCGTCAATCTGTTCGGCTACGACGTCTACAAGCAGACGATCGCCGAGGGTGCGGCCACCGCGGCAGCGCTCGGCCCGGTGCTCGGCGCCTATCATCCGATCGTGGCCGAGAATGTCCGGCGGCTGCAGGCGGTGTCGCGGCTCGACGAGGTGTCGTTCCACATGTCGGGCACCGAGGCGGTGATGCAGGCGGTGCGGCTTGCCCGCTATCACACCCGCCGCCGCCGCGTGGTGCGGTTCGCGGGCGCCTATCACGGCTGGTGGGGCGATGTGCAGCCCGGCATCGGAAACCCGATCCCCGCCGATCACACGCTGACGCTCGCCGAGATGTCCGATGCGACCCTCGCGGTGCTGGCGCGGCGTCGCGACATCGCCTGCGTGCTGGTCAATCCGTTGCAGGCGCTCCATCCCAACCGCAGCGCGCCGGGGGATTCGGCGCTCGTCGACAGCAGTCGCACCGCCGGCTTCGATCGCGCGGCCTACACCGACTGGCTGCACAGGCTCGCCGCCGTCTGCAAGGCCAACGGCATCGTCCTGATCCTCGACGAGGTGTTCGTCGGCTTCCGGCTCGCACCCGGCGGCGCGGCCGCCTATTTCGGCATCGCACCCGATATGATAACCTACGGCAAGACGCTGGGCGGCGGCCTGCCGGTCGGGGTGCTGTGCGGCCGTGCCGACCTGATGAGGCGCTGGCGCGACGACCGGCCCGTCGACATCTGCTTCGCACGCGGCACGTTCAACGCGCATCCCTATGTGATGGGCGCGATGGACGCGTTTCTGCGCCGCCTCGACGCGCCCGACGTGAAGGCGCTCTACGACGGCCTGGACGCGCGCTGGGATGCACGCGCCGCCACGCTCAACGCGCGGCTCGCCGCCGAGGATCTGCCCGTCCGCATCGCGCACCTCTCGACGATCTGGACGGTCGGCTACACCACGCCGTCGCGCTATAACTGGATGCTGCAATATTATCTCCGCGCCGAAGGGCTGGCGCTCAGCTGGGTCGGCACGGGCCGCCTCATTTTCAGCCTCAACTACAGCGACGCCGACTTCGACGCGGTGCTCGACCGCTTCGTCGCCGCGGCCACCAGCATGCAGGCGGACGGCTGGTGGTGGAACGACCCCGCGCAGAGCAACCGCACCATCCGGCGCGGCCTGCTGCGCGAGATGCTGCACCACCGATTCAGCAGCTGACAACGACCCGGGCGAATGAAAAAACAATTCCGCCGCCTGCTCGCG
>CAZZZX010000116.1:0-7680 GCA_964658585.1 uncultured Novosphingobium sp. | reverse complement strand
CGATGCCGACAATGCCCGCATAACGGTGTAGCTCGAAACCTTGCGCGCGACCGGCGGGTTAAGCGTTATTTGCGCCCTATGAAGGATCTCAATTTTGACGCCGTGGCCCGGCTGGGCATCGCTACGCCGATCTTCGGTTTCTCCCACTGCCGCGACGTGGTGGCCGCGGTCAGCAAGGCGGGCGGACTTGGCGTCTATGGCGCGGCCCTGCACTCCGACGAGCAGATCGCGATCGACCTGGACTGGATCGAGGCGCAACTTGGCGGGTTGCCCTATGGAATCGACCTGCTGATGCCGTCCAAATATGTCGGTAAGGAGAGCGGCGGCCTTGACGCGGCGGCCGCCCAAGCGGCCATTCCCGCCGAGATCACTGCGTTTCTCGACGACATGATGGTCCGCTATGACGTTCCGGAAGCGGCGGCGAGCGAGGACGTGCCGGAGGACGACTTTCTCGCGCTGGGTGGTCAACGCTACACCGCCAAGCAGGCCGAGGGCATTTTGGACCTCGCCTTTGCGCGGTCCCCGAAACTGCTGGTCAGCGCGCTGGGTTCGCCCTCGCCCGAGCTGATCGACCGCGCGCATGCGAAGGGGATGCTCGTCGCCGCGCTGGCGGGGGCGGTCAAGCACGCGCTCCGCCATGTCGAGGCCGGCGTCGATATCGTTATCGCACAATCCTATGAGGCGGGCGGGCATACCGGGACGGTCGGCGGCATGGTGCTGACGCCGCTGATCGTTGATGCGGTCGCGCCTGTTCCAGTGTTGGCGGCGGGCGGAATCGGCGATGGGCGTCAGATGGCAGCAGCGCTCGCGCTCGGCGCCCGTGGCGTGTGGTGCGGCTCGATCTGGCTGGCGACCGCCGAGTCGGACTTGCTGCCCGTCGTCAAGCAGCGGCTGGTCGATGCCAGCGCCGAGGACACGCAGCGCACGCGGGCAATGACGGGCAAACCCTCGCGCTTGCTCAAGACCGCGTGGGTAAGCGAATGGGAGCGACTCGACACGCCTGAGCCGCTGCCCAATCCGCTACACGCGGTGGCGATCGGGCCTTATGTGTCGCGGATCGAGAAAGCGGCCGCGGCGATCGACGCGAGCCCCGACTATGGCGCCGGGGCGCTCGCGCCGACCGCAGCCGGGCAAGTGATCGCGTTCATTACCGAAGAAAGCTCGGTCAGAAGCGTGATGACCGGCTTAATGGAAGGCTGCATCGACGCAGTGGCGGACACCGTGGCGTTGCTCGAGCGGGAGGCCTGAGATGCCGGAGACCAATCTGGCAATTACCCAACGGGGCGAGGTCCTGTACGGCACCCTGACGCCGACGGGTGCGATCAGTTCGTTCTCGCACGGCCTGCTCTCGCAGATCGACATTTTTTGCGAGCGGATCGAACGAGACCGCGAGATCAGGGGGGCGATCGTCACCGGCACCGGCCGGACCTTTTCGATCGGCAGCGACCTCGACCAGATCGAAAAGGGCCTTGCCGACCCGACCGTGTTCCGCACCTACCTCGATGCGTTCAACCGAACAATGGATCGAGTGGAGGCACTGCCAATACCCACAATTGCGGCGGTCAACGGCATGACACGCGCAGGCGGGCTGGAGCTCGTGCTGGCCTGCGATCTTGCCGTGATCGCGCAGGGCTCGGCGATCGGCGATGTCCATTCCGCGCAGTTTGCGATACCGGCAGGCGGGTCCACCCAGCGGCTGCCTCGCCGAATCGGTCGGCCGCGCGCGAAGGAACTGACATGGAGCGGGCGGTTCCTTTCAGCACAGGAGGCGATCGACTGGGGACTTTGCTATGCGGTTGCCGCGCCCGACGACCTGATCCCCGCCGTTGAGCGGTTGCTCGCCACCTTTACCGACAAACCGCGCGCCTGCTTGTCCGAGATCAAGCACTTGATCGACCGCAGCGACAGCATGAACCAACGCGACGGGATCGAGCTCGAAATCCAGGCGTTCATTAACTATGTGAACAACCAGCCGTATGTCCGCGACAGTGTTACGGCGTTCCGGGCGGCGCAAGCGCTAAAGCGGGGGTAGGACGGCCGATCCTTGTCGTGATGGTCGTAAACCCGGCTGCCGGCTAATGACCTGTCCGCGCCGATGAAAATGGCGTGCCCACGGCCCGTCCTACCCAAAATTTTGGAGATTATATACCTTGCAAACGCGGTGCTGATCGGCCATAAGGATCGGGCAAGGAGCAAGCACGATGTCCGCACTGTCTCGCCCGGAATTCCACAACGAAGATGCTGCCTTCGCGCATCTTGAGAAGGTGGTCTGGAACGTTCAGCCGGTCTGCCCGCATTGCGGCGGCATCGAGCGCCTGACCAAGGTGAAGGCCAACCCGGAGAAGCGCATCCGCGCTGGCCTGTGGCGCTGTGGCCAGTGCAAGGGCCAGTTCACCGCCAAAATCGGCACCGTATTCGAACATGCTCGCATCCCGCTCCACAAGATGCTCCAGGCGACGTACCTGATGACGTCCAGCAAGAAGGGCGTTTCGGCTCACCAGCTCCACCGGATGCTGGAAATCACCTACAAGAGCGCCTGGTTCCTCGCCCACCGCATTCGTGAGGCGATGCGTTCCGGCGACTTGTCCCCGTTCGGCGGCAATGGCGGCATTGTCGAAGTGGACGAGACGTTCATCGGGCGCATCAAGGGCGCCCCGAAGAAGCGCGCATTCCATCACAAGATGAAGGTGCTGGCACTCGTCGATCGCGAGACGGGTAAGGCTCGCACGATGGTGGTGGACGACGTGACGGCCAAAACGCTGAGGCCGATCGTTCGTGCGAACGTCGCCAAAGAAGCAACGATCATGACGGACGAGGCTGGCGCCTACACGAAGATCGCGGATCACTTCGCCGGTCATGGCACCACGACGCATAGCGCGGGCCAGTACGTCGACTTCAACGACCCGACGATCCACTCCAACACCGTCGAGGGCTATTTCAGCATCTTCAAGCGGGGCATGAAGGGCATCTATCAGCACTGCGGCGAGCAGCATCTGCACCGTTATCTCGCCGAATATGAGTTTCGGTACAACCATCGTGTTGCGCTGGGCGTCAACGATGGCGCGCGTTCCGATCTCGCGATGCGGGGCATCGTCGGTAAGCGCCTAACCTACAAGTCAGCTTGTTAAAGCTGGCCATCTAGAGCGGACCCGCATAGATTCTGCGCTGGAGGTTTTCACCGTGGCGAAGCCGATCAAATTGACGATCAAGGGCACGGGGGCCGCTGGTACCGACGCGCCTACCGTCGATGATCTGCTCGGTCAGATTCGCGACTTTGTCGACGTCCTTACGGGCGTAGAGAAAGCCGTCGCCGATAATGGTGAAGTGGCGCTTGTCTGGCGGGTGACCAACGTCACGATGAGTAGCCCGATTGCTTTTGAACTGACGCCATTCGCCGTGAATCCGGCCGTTTATATCGGCGCTCGCGCCGAGGAAGTTGAGCGAGCAACGTACAGCGGGCTACAGGCTCTCCGCAGCGGCATCGAGCGCCCCGCGTATTTCACCGAAGACGTTCTTCCGAAGGCGAGGAAGATGCACGATCGCATTATGAACGGCCTTGCTGACACGGTCGTACAATTCGATGATGCCATCTCTCGCAAACCGCTATTGATTGATCGAGATGCCGCGCTCGACGTCGCAGAGACAACTTCCCTAAGCAAGATCGCGAAGGAAACTACATATCGCGAAATCGGCGGCATAGAGGGTTTTGTTTCCAAGGCGGAGCAAGACGGCTATGGCCGAGCGATCCTTCGCTTTCGTTCTAGATTAGACGGGACAGAGATAAAGGCCGTCGCATCCGGCGCTGCATTCCGCCAGATTGAGGAAATGCGTTTATCCGAAGTTTGGCACGGCGTCCGAGTGAGGGTTTATGGAGAGATCTATTATAAGTCTCTCGGCGTCGTTGATCAGCTTTATGCAGATTCGGTTGAGCTGATGGATCGCTACCCATTGCCCGGAATTGATGACATTATCGATCCTGGCTTTACGGGCGGTCTGACGACCGAGGAGTATTTGGCGGATCTGCGGGATGCATAAACCACCGCCGCGCATCTATTGGGACGCGAACGCGTGGATCGCATACATCCGCAAGGAAATGCCATCCCCGGAGAACAGCATTAAAGTCCCAAGGTTCGACATGTGTCGAGGCGTTCTCCAACGAGCTCAAGCGCGAGAAATCGAAATCGTCACATCGACCTTTAGTCTCTCCGAGGTTTGCAAGCGCCGAAGCGAAGTCCATGATCCAGCTGTTAACGTTGCGGCATTCTTTGATCAGCCATACGTGCTTTTGGTCGATGTTACAAAGCAAGTTGGGCTAAAGGCGCAGAACCTTCAACTCTCCGGCGTTGGAAATATAAAACCGGCAGATGCGACTCATCTTGCCTCGGCGCTGACGGCTAACGTATCCATTTTTCATACGTTTGACGGTGGCCTTCTAGATCTGCATAAAGTTCTGACATGCAATAACGGCCAGCAGCTGCAGATATATCATCCTGGAAAAGAAGTACCGACGCCAGAGCTTCTAAGGCAGATGGAAGATGACAGAAAAAACTAAAGTTCAATCGGACAAGTTCAAGGAACTCGCTCGCGAGCTAGAGGCGGACGAGGACGAAGGCCGCTGGGATGAGCGGTTGAAGAAGGTCGTGCGGCATAAGCCGGTGGGAGATAAGAACTAACGCAAAAGTGCAAACGGAAGAGCCCCTGCTTGTTGCCTTTCATCATTCATCGCCCTTGCCTCTTCAAGGAAACCGGACCCCAGCAGATGTCCTACCGCTCCTAAATACGATATAAGCCCTTCCGGTCGACTGCTTGCACCAGCGGAGACTGAAAATGGAGGTACAACACCGAGCCCATGCAATGTTACGATGTGCGCTACTGCCTGCGACATATATCGTTCTTGGAAGACGAGGGAGCGGCGATAATTCCTATCTCGATCCGCTTGCCACTCAACACGAGGATCGCTGTGGTTCTGTATTGGTCGTGGATTTCCCTGCTCCCAGTCAGCGATAGCACGGTACGCATCACGAGAAAAATCAACCAATTGCTGGTCAAATTGCTTCGCCTTCGCTGGATTGAATCGCGAGATTCTATTTGCCAGCACGAATTGTCGGTACCCAAAAGCGAAAATCCCGAAAGCCAGTATCGCCATAAGGCCAATTACCGACGAAGGAAGTCTGTCGCGGAGCCATCCCATGGCGGCAATCACCGCTGCCATAATCGTTCCAGCAGTCCAGCCGGTGAGGCCAAGTTCCTTGAGGAAGGCCCAAAGGCCAAAGCCGTTAAGTCGGATTGTGCTAAGGCTAGGGCGCTTCTGGTTTTGGTCCATAGGCCTAATCTACCAGATTCGGGTCCGTTTTTGCAAACTACATAATCGCGAAAATTTTAAGCTGAACAAATGGCAGAAGCTGCGCCGGCGGCGCAGAGACGTAAATGTCACATTGTGGGTCCGACCGGCCGAGAACCGCTGTCGTCTCCCATGGGCCTATCGTTCGCTATGGAATCGACCGCGTCATGTCGAGCCACCGAGGGCAGGCACTGCTGTGTGAGACATGGCAACGTTCGCCTGGAGCCGGGAGTTGGGTACTTCGGGTGGAAGTGGGAAAAGAGTCGATGCTATCGAAAGCGAAGCCGGTTTCGGAACAGCCCAATCGACAGCAATTGCACCGGATCGTCTCGGATCTCACCGACGGCGTCATCCTGATCGAGCCTGATTGCCGTATCGTCTGGGCCAACGAGGCCGCCCTCGCCATGCATGAATGTGTCTCGCTTGCCGAGCTGGGCACGACGATCCACGAATATAGCGAGCGCTTTACGCTGAGCTATCGTGGTGGTCGGCCCCTTTCGGCCGACGCCTATCCGATGGCGCGGTTGTGTGCCGGCGACGCGTTCGACGAGCTGATCGTCAACGTCTGCCGGGCGGGCCATCCCGAACCCGACTGGGTCCACCGCGAACGCGGCTTCATCCTGAACGACGCAGCCGGCAAACCCGACTGCCTCGTCCTCGTCGTCTGTGATGCGACCGAAGCCTATGAGGCTGAGGAACGGTTCGAGAGCATGTTCAACGCCAATCCGGCGCCGGCGTTGATCGCTCGTCTCGCCGATCTACGCTTCGTGCGCGTCAACCAGGGCTTCCTCGAACTCTCCGGCTACCGCGAGGACGAGATCGTCGGCCGAACCATCTACGAACTCGATATCCTGGGGCAGGCCGATCGCAAGGACGAGGCCAAGGCGCTATTCAAGAAGGGGCGCACGATCCCGCAGATGGAGGCCGAGCTGCCGCTGCCCGGCGGACACACCAAGCTTGTCCTGCTGGCAGGCCATCCCGCCGAGATGCGCAACGAGCCGTGCATGATTTTCACCTTCGCGGATCTCGAACCGCGGCGCCGTGCGGAGGAGGCGCTACGCCAGAGCGAGGAGCGGTTCGCCACCGCCTTCCGTTTTGCACCCGTGCCCATGCTGCTCAGCAGCCTTGACGGGCATCGTATCCTGAACGCCAACCATGCCTTCCTCGCAATCACCGGCTGGAGCCACGAGGCTGTGATCGGCCGCAAGCCGTCCGATATCGAGTTGTGGGAGACCGCGTCCGCCAGGCGCGAGATCGAACGCCGGATCGTCGAGAGTGGCGCGTTTCGCGGTTATGAACTTCGGCTCAAGGCCAAAGACGGGGCGCTGGTGACCTGCCTGGTCTCGGCCGAGACGGTTACCATCAACGGCCAATATTGCATCCTTTCCGCGTTCCAGGACATCAGCGACCGGAAGCGCACCGAGCTCGACCTGATCGCCGCGATCGAGGGCGCGATGCGGGATTCGACGTGGCTCAGTCAGAAAATCATGGACCGATTGGCGGCGTTGCGCGCCCCGGCCACATCGGCAGACGTCGCCACGCCGGGGGTCGAGCTGACACCGCGCGAACGCGAGGTCCTCGGCCTGATCAGCAAGGGCAAGAGCGACACCGCTATCGCCGACGTGCTTTCGCTCAAGCGCAACACGGTACGCAACCATGTCGCGCGGCTCTACGCCAAGATCGGCGCGCATAATCGAAGCGAGGCGATCATCTGGGCTCGCGATCGCGGACACCAGATCGGGACCGAAACGGTCGAATAAATCGACAGGATTGGTGCCGATGCACCTGCCGAACAGGTGCCTGCGCATCTTTGGCGCTTGGGTGTAGCGCCCTAACTTCCCGAGCAGTCGGACGTGTTCCGATGCAATGTTGGGAGACCCAGATGTCTATTATCGCATGGATCGTGCTCGGCCTGATCGCCGGGTTCATCGGCAGCAAGATCGTCAATCGCACCGGTGAGGGCCTAGTGCTCGACATCGTGCTCGGCATCGTCGGCGCGGTGGTCGGTGGCTTCTTGTTCAATCAGTTCGGCGCCGCCGGTGTCACCGGTCTCAACCTCTACAGCCTGCTCGTCGCCGTTTTCGGCGCCGTCGTCGTACTGTTCCTCTACCACCTCGTGGTGCGCCGAAGCGCGCTCTGAAAAGCCTCAAATACGACAAACCAGAGGCCGGCGCATCCCGCGCCGGCCATAGGAGAGATGCATCATGACCCAGACCCTCACAGGATTGTTCGATCGCTACGACGACGCCCAGCGCGCCGTGAAGGATCTCGAAGCCGCCGGCGTCCCGCATCGCGACGTCAGCATCGTCGCCAATAACGCCGCAGGCACGCACTCGGCC
>CAZZZX010000115.1:4476-7687 GCA_964658585.1 uncultured Novosphingobium sp. | reverse complement strand
CGCGCCGAAATCGTTGATGATGATGGAGTTGTCGACGCCGAGATCGCTGTCGATCTGGTTCTTGCGCACCACCCAGGGGCTGTTGGTCAGCTTGAGCACGTCGCCGGTCACCGGCCCCGCGAAGGAGATCCCGACCTGCCTGGGAAGCGGCCGCCCGAGCCGCTCGCCGAACGCCTCCCAGGCCGAGCGCAGGCTGGCATAATCCTTGGTGCCGAGCACGATGATCTCGCCGAGATCGATGCTGCCGTCGTCGTTGACGGTGGCGATCGTGAAGCGGGCGTTGGTGCCGCCGATATCGACCGCGACGAGTTCGGTCATGTCATCCCCCCAAAGCTACGCAGCCCCAATTCCGCCGCGCTTGTGTTGTAACCGGCTCCGGCCAGGTTCCGGAGTGTGTCGTCGTGCGGATCGTCCTGCCATCGCGTGTCTTGTCGGCCTGTCTGGCGCTTACCCTGTCGGGCTGTATCGCACGGACCGCGTACGATGTCGCGACGCTGCCGGTGCGCGCGACCTCGCAGGTGGTCGACTGGACGACGACCAGCCGCGCCGAGGCCGATCGCAACTATGGCCGCAAGATGCGCAAGCAGAACGAGCGCGATGCGCGCGAGGCCCGGCGCGAGGCGAAGGCGCAGCGCAAGGCCGCGCGCGACCCGCGACCGGACGGATACGCGCCGTCCTGATCGCGCTCATGCAGGCACCTTGGGCAGTGCGGGCAGGATGAAGCGCTCGATCGCGACACCGACGCCGTCCTCGTTGTTCGAGGCGGACACCTGCCTGGCGACCTGTTTCACCGCGTCCTTGGCCTGACCCATCGCGATCGGCAGCGCTGCGCGCACCAGCATCGGGATGTCGTTGGGCATGTCGCCGATCGCCGCGGTTTCGGAGAGCGGGATGCCGATCGTGTCGGTGAGGAAGGCGATGCCGTCGCCCTTGTTGGCGAGCGGATGGGTAATGTCGCAATAATAGGCCTGGCTGCACGCGACGTTGGCGCGCGCGCCCAGCGCCGTCTTGAGCGCGTCTTCGACCGCGTCCATCTCCGCCTTGTCGTCGGTCACCGCGACGATCTTGTCGATGCGGCCATGGAAGCTGTCGAAATCATCGACGATGATCTCGTCGATCATCGCCGACAGGCGTTCGCGCGGATAGTGCGAGTTGACCGCGGTATCGGCGTACCATTTGCTGTCGACGAACGCCCAGACGCACACCCCCGCCTTCTGGATGATCTCGATCGCCTCGCGGCTGGCATCCGCCGCGATGTGATGCGCCTCGACGATGGTGCCGTCCATCCTGACGATGGTGCCGCCGTTGAACGCGCCGATCGGGTGGACCAGCCCGAGTTTCCTGGCGAGCGGCAGCACGCCCGAGGGCGGACGGGCGCTGATGAGCGTCATCGCACCGCCCGCCGCGATCAGCTTGTGCGCGGCGGCGACGGTCGCGTCGCCGATGCTCTTGTCGTGGCGGACCAGCGTGCCGTCGACATCGCTGACCAGCAGGCGGATCACGGGATCGCTCATCGCATCAGCCGATCGCGTGCCACTGGCGCTTGTCGCGCGTCATCAGCGCATCGGCGTCGGGCGGTCCGGCGGAACCCGCGGCATAATCCTGCGGCACGCCGTCCTTCTCCCACAGATCGAGGATCGGCTGGACGATCGTCCAGCCGCGCTCGACCATGTCGGCGCGCTGGAACAGCGACGGATCGCCGATCAGCATGTCGTAGAGCAGCGTCTCGTAGCCGGTGCGATGGCCGAGCTTGAACGCATCGGCATAGCGGAAGTCCATGTGGACCGGTGCGGTCTCGACGATCGGGCCGGGACGCTTGGCCACGAAATCCAGCGTGATGCCCTCGTTGGGCTGGACCTTGATGGTCAGCGTGTTGGACGGCATCTCGCCCGCGTCGGCGCTGCGGAACAGCGCGAGAGCGATCGGCTTGAAGCGGATCACGATCTCGGTATTGCGCGCGGTCATCGCCTTGCCGGTGCGCAGGTAGAACGGCACGCCCGCCCAGCGCCAGGTGTCGACCATCAGCTTCATCGCGGCATAGGTCTCGGTGCGGCTGTCCGCCTCGATCTTGGGCGACTTGATATAGTCGATGACGTCCTTGCCGCCCGACTTGCCCGCGACGTAGCGCCCGCGAACGGCAAGCTTGGCCTCGGCCCTGCTCGGGATGCGCACCGCCTCGAGCAGCTTGGCCTTTTCGTTGCGCACCGCTTCGGAGTCGAAGCTGTTGGGCGGCTCCATGCCGATCATCGCGAGCAGCTGGAACAGATGGTTGGGGATCATGTCGCGCAGCGCGCCGGTATGATCGTAGAAGGCCCCGCGCGTGCCGACATCGACGATCTCGGCCGCGGTGATCTGGACATGATCGACATAGCGCGCGTTCCAGATCGCCTCGAAAAAGGCGTTGCCGAAGCGCGCGGTCATGATGTTCTGCACCGTCTCCTTGCCTAGGAAATGGTCGATCCGGAAGATCTGGCTCTCGTCCATCACCGAGAGCAGCTGCTTGTTGAGCGCGCGCGCGGTCTTGAGATCGCGCCCGAACGGCTTCTCGATCACCAGCCGGCGGAAGCCCCTGCTCTCGTCCATCAGCCCGGCATGTGCGAGATTCTCGGCGACGATGCCGAAGAATTTCGGCGCGCACGCTAGGTAGAAGGCGATGTTGGGAACCGACTTGAGCTCGGCCGCGAGCCGCTCGAACGACGGCGCATCGTCGAAGCCGCCCTGAAAATAGCGGATCTTCGGCCCGCGGACGCCCCACGCCGCCTTGGTATCGGCGTCGTCGAGATCGAGATGCTCGGTGAGCTGTTCGCGGATCCTCTCGTCGCTCCCCTCGCCATGACTGACGACGACGATGTCGAGATCGGCGCCGATCAGGCCGTCCCGCGTGAGGTTGACGATCGCCGGCATCAGCAGGCGCTTCGACAGGTCTCCGGCGCCGCCGAAGATGACGAAGGTCGCCGCCGGCGCCGGATCGCCCGCCTTGGGCTTGGGTTTGCGAGCCACCTACTTCGGCTCTTTGTGGCCGCCGAAGCCGGCCCGCATCGCCGAAAGCATCTTCTCGCCGAAGGTGTTGTCGCTGCGCGAGCGATACCGGGCGAGCAGCGCGGCGGTGAGCACATAGGCCGGCACCGCCTCCTCCATCGCGGCATCGACCGTCCACTGGCCTTCGCCCGAGTCCGCGACCTTGCCGCTATACTGGCTGAGCGTGCCGTTT
>CAZZZX010000115.1:3302-4466 GCA_964658585.1 uncultured Novosphingobium sp. | reverse complement strand
CGAGCGCGTCCGCCGAGAGATCGAGCAGCCACGACGAGATCACCGAACCGCGCCGCCAGACCTCGGCGATGTCGGTCATGTCGAGATCGTAGCGCATATCCTCGGGCAGGTGCTCGGAGTTCTTGCTCTTGAGCACGTCGAAACCCTCGGCATAAGCCTGCATCAGACCGTATTCGATGCCGTTATGGACCATCTTGACGAAGTGGCCGGCGCCCGCGGGACCGGCGTGGATATAGCCCTTTTCGGGGCGCGGATCGGCGTCCGGCTTGCGATCCTTGGTGCGCGGCACGTCGCCCAGGCCCGGCGCGAGCGCGTCGAGGATCGGGTCGATGCGCCTGACCTGATCGTCGGGTCCGCCGACCATCATGCAGAAGCCGCGCTCCAGCCCCCAGACGCCGCCCGAGGTGCCGATATCGACATAGTCGATACCCTTCTCCTTGAGCACCTTGGCGCGGCGGATATCGTCCTTGTAGAACGAGTTGCCGCCGTCGATGATGAGGTCGCCGGCGTCGAGGATGTCGCCGAGCGCGGTCACGGTATCGTCGGTGATCTTGCCCGAGGGCAGCATGACCCAGACCGCGCGCGGCTTGTCGAGTTTGGCGACGAGGTCTTCGAGGCCGGTCGAACCGGTCGCACCGGCGTCGGCGAGCGCGCCGACCGCATCCGCGGCACGATCGTAGACGACGGTGGTGTGGCCATGCTTCATCAAGCGCTTTGCGATCCCGCCGCCCATGCGGCCGAGCCCGACGATACCGATCTGCATCTCAGGGTAGCTCCTATTCTGTGTTATGTCGGGGTTGTTCAGGCGGTGACCAGCGCGGTCAGCTTCTCCAGCCCGGCCTTCTCGTCCTTGAGGTGGACACGCAACACGCGTTGCCCGCGGCTGGCGAGCACGTCGAGATCGCCGCGCGCCTGGGCGAGCTGCACCGTGCCGAAGCTTGCAGTGTTGCCGGGGATGGCCAGATCCGCGCTCGGATCACGGGTGATCTCGAGGAACAGGCCCTCGACCGGGCCGCCCTTGTACGCCTGGCCGGTCGAATGCAGGAAGCGCGGGCCGAAACCGGCGACGGTCGCGATCTTGTGCTTGTCGCGGATCGCGAGCCGCATCGTCTCGACCTGCGCCTCGTCCGCCGCGTTTCGCTCGACATAGGCGAGGAAGCCCGC
>CAZZZX010000115.1:0-3292 GCA_964658585.1 uncultured Novosphingobium sp. | reverse complement strand
AGTCGCCGGGCTTGGCGGTACCGAAAAAAGCCGAGATGATCTCGCCGGCGCTGCCGCCCGCGGTCTCCTTGCCGGCGGGCGCGTAGAAGGCGAGGCCGTCTTCCTCGAAGAACGGCGTCTCGGGGCTGAGCGAGCCCGACTTCTCATAGGCGTCGATCAGCTCGCGCGTCTGGATCTTGGCGTCCTCGACATCGGGCTGGTTGAACGGATCGATACCGATCACCGCGCCGGCGATCGCGGTCGCCACTTCCCAGCGCACGAACTCCTGCGCGATCTGCTCGGGCGCCTTCAGGCCGATCGTCACGATCGGATGACCGGCCGCCTTGAGCGCATCGAGCTTGGCATGATCCGCCGCCATGTCGTCGCCATCGAGGTGGAGATGCACGAACAGGCGGTCCTCGCCATAGACACCGGGCTCGCCGACCGGCTCGAGATCGACGGGCACGATCCCCTTGCCCTCCTTGCCGGTGGACTCTGCGAGCAGCTGTTCGAGCCAGGAGCCGAACGGCTTGAGCGTGTCGGAAGGCACGATGGTCAGCTTGTCGCGGCCGTTGGCGGCCGCGGTGCCGATGATCGCGCCGAGCCGCACACCCGGATTGTCCGCGGGCGGTGCATCGGGGCCACACGAATTGACCATCGCCCTGGCGGTCTCGAACAGCTTGGCGACGTCGACGCCGCTCGCCGCGGCCGGCGCCATGCCGAACACCGACAGCACCGAGTAACGGCCGCCGATCGTCTTGTCGCCCATGAAGATGTCGGCGAAACCGGCTTCCTGCGCGGCCTTTTCGAGCTTGGAGCCCGGATCGGTCACCGCGATGAAATGGTCGCCCGCCTCGTTGGCGCCGACCGCCTTGATCGTCTTGTCCCAGAAATACGCGCGCAGCAGTTCTGGCTCCATCGTCGAGCCCGACTTGGACGAGACGAAGAACAGCGTCGTCGCCGGATCGATCGCGGCTTCCACGGTCGCCACCTGGCCCGGATCGGTGCTGTCGAGCGCGTGCAGCTTGGGGAAGCCCGCGCCTTGCCCGAGAATCTCGCCGATTACCTCGGGCCCGAGGCTCGATCCGCCCATGCCGAGAAGCACGACGTCCTTGTAGCCCTTCGCCTTCTCGGCGAGCTTCTGGAGCTGCGCCATGTCGACCTGCTCGCCCTTGGCAGCGGCGAGCCAGCCCAGCCATTTGGCCTCATCGCCACCCGTCCACAGCGTCGGATCACCCGCCCACAGACGCCGCGACCAGCCCCCGGCGCGCGCCTTCTCGATCGTCGCCTCGACCAGCTCCTGCAGCTGGGCCGGCAGCTCCTCGTGCATCGAAGCGAGCTTGTCGCCCAGGAACTTGGTGCGCTTGGCAGCGACAGCGCCGTACAGCGAGTCCGCCGCGTCGGCGAACAAGCGAACGCCGTCCTCGACCAGCTGGCGCGTGATCGCGTCAAGATCGATGCCGAGGCGCTTGGTCTCGGCGAGCACATGCTTGGCGCCGTCGATATCCGCGACGAGCGAGTTGCTGACCGTGCCGTGGTCGCGGAACGCGTCCATCGTCGCGGGCGGCATGGTGTTGACGGTGTCGCGTCCGATCAGTTCGTCGACATAGAGCGTGTCGGGAAGCGCCTTGCTCTTTACGCCGGTCGATGCCCAGAGCAGCCGCTGCGGCTGCGCGCCCTTGGCGAGCAGCGCCTGCCAGCGCTGCGAGGCGGAAACCTCGAGATAATGCTGGTACGCCATCTTGGCGTTGGCGATCGCGACCTTGCCCTTGAGCCAGGTAAGCTTGTCGGACTCCGGATCGCCCTCGGCGACGCGCTTGTCGACCTGCTTGTCGATCTGCGCGTCGATACGGCTGACGAAGAAGCTCGCCACGCTGGCGATGTGCGCGATCTCCTCGCCCTTGGCGACACGCGCCTCGAGAGCGGCGATGAACGCCTCGAGCACGTCCCTGTAGGCGTCGACCGAGAAGAGCAGCGTGACGTTGATGTTGATGCCGTCTTCCAGCGCCATGCGGATCGCGGGCACGCCGGGCGTGGTGCCCGGGATCTTGACCATCAGATTAGGCTTGTCGACCTCGGCCCACAGCCGGCGCGCGGCCGCGATCGTGGTCTCGGTCTCCATCGCCAGATAGGGCGATACCTCGATCGAGACGTAACCGTCCCTGGCCTCGAACCGGTCGTAGACCGGCTTCAACGTGTCGCAGGCGTCCTGGATGTCCTTGATCGCGAGCGCCTCATAGGCGGTCTCGACCGGGGCATCGGCGGCGGCGACATCGGTCTCGAGCTGATCGTCATAGGCGTCGGAATGGCCGATCGCCTTCTCGAAGATCGAGGGGTTCGAGGTTACGCCGGTCAGCCCGTCGTCGGCGACGAGCTTCTCCAGGCCGCCGCCCGCCATGAAATGACGGTCGACGAAATCGAGCCACGCCGCCTGACCGGCCGCTCCGAGCTCATTCAGTGCGCTCATGCCAGTTTCTCCATGACGCCCTTGGCGACCTTGACGACATTATCCACGGTAAAGCCGAACTTCTGCTGCAGCGCCTTGAGCGGCCCGGACGCGCCGAAGGTCGACATCGTCACGGTCGCGCCCTGCATGCCGACATAGCGTTCCCAGCCCATCGTCGCAGCCTGCTCGACCGCGACGCGCGCCAGCACCGATGGCGGCAGCACGCTGTCCTTATAGGCCTGGTCCTGCAGCTCGAAGCGATGCCAGGACGGCAGCGAGACGACGCGAACCTTCTTGCCCTCGGCCGCCAGTTTCTCGCCCGCCTCGACGACGAGGCCGAGCTCGGTCCCGGTGCCGATCAGGATCACGTCGGGCGTGCCCTCATCCTTGGTCAGGACATAGCCGCCTTTGAGCAAGCCTTCCGCGGAATTATACTTCTCGCGGTCGAGCGTCGGCATCGCCTGGCGCGAGAAGACGAGCACGGTCGGCGTCTCCTCGCTCTCGACCGCGGCGCGCCACGCCTGCGCGGTCTCGTTGGCGTCGCCCGGGCGGATCGTGTCGCAGCCCGGGATCGCGCGCAGCGTCGCGAGATGCTCGATCGGCTGGTGGGTCGGACCGTCCTCGCCGACGCCGATCGAATCGTGCGTGAACACGAAGGTCGTCGGCAATTCCATGATCGCGGCGAGCCGGATCGGCGGCCGCATGTAATCGGAGAAGACGAAGAAGGTGGCGGTATAGGTCTTGATGTAGCTGAGCGCGATGCCGTTGGCGGCGGCACCCATGCCGTGTTCGCGGATGCCGTAGTGCAGGTTGCGGCCGCCGTAGCTGCCCGGCTCGAACTCGCCCGCGCCCTTGATGTCGGTCTTG
>CAZZZX010000114.1:0-7699 GCA_964658585.1 uncultured Novosphingobium sp. | reverse complement strand
CGTTGACCACCTTGCGGACCGGACATCCCATGTTGATATCGATGATCGCGGCGCCGCGATCCTGGCTGAGCTTCGCCGCCTCGCCCATTTCGTAGGGGGTGCAGCCGACGAGCTGCATCGAGACTGGCTCCTCGATCGGATCCCACGCCGCCTTTTGCAGCGACTGGCGGGTCTCGCGGATCGCCGCCTGGCTCGCCACCATCTCGGTGACGTTGAGGCCCGAGCCGTAACGCCGCACGACGCGGCGGAACGGCAGATCGCTCACCCCGGTCATCGGCGCGAGGATCACCGGGCTGTCGATCGTCAGCGGTCCGATCCGGATCGGCTTGGGCGGGGTCACCGTCATGCGCGCAGTCTGCCTAGAAAAGAGGCAGCCGGCTAGCGGGAAAGCGGCGCCCGCGCAAGTTCCGCTTCCGCCCGTGCGTCCGCGCCGCTAAGGGCGCGCATCATGACCGATGCACGGATCGCCGCCCTGATCGTCGCCGGCGGCAGCGGCCTGCGCGCGGGCGGCGGCATTCCAAAACAATACCGGATGCTCGCCGGCCAGGCCGTGGTCGCGCGTGCGGTCGATGCGTTCGGCGCGATGCCGGTCCATCTCGTCGTCGGTGCGGGGCACGAACTGCTGTTGCGCGATGCGCTCGGTGAGCGGCGTGTCGCCGGCATCGCCGCGGGCGGCGCGACGCGCCGGCTGTCGGTGCGCGCGGGGCTCGAGGCGATTGCCGCGGCGGGCGGTGCCGACCGGGTCCTGATCCACGATGCCGCCCGCCCTTTCCTGCCGGCCGTGGTGGTGGAGCGGCTGAGCGCCGCGCTCGATACCGCGGACGGCGCGGTGCCGGTGCTGCCGGTGGTCGATACGCTGATCCGTACCGATGACGGGATGGTCGGCGAGACCGTGCCGCGCGATAGGCTGGTGCGCGTCCAGACCCCGCAGGCGTTCCGCTTCGATGCGATCCTCGCCGCGCACCGCACCTGGGCCGGGCCGGACGAGCCCACCGACGATGCGCAGGTGGCGCGCGCCGCCGGTCTGACGGTCGCCGCGGTCGAGGGAGACACGATGCTCGAGAAGATCACCCACGATGCCGATTTCGCGCGCGCCGAGGCGATGCTCGGGGCGGTCATGACGTCACGCACCGGCATGGGGTTCGACGTCCACGCCTTCGAGCCAGGCGATCATGTCATGCTCTGCGGCCTGCGCATCCCGCACACCGCGGGGCTGAAGGGCCATAGCGACGCGGATGTCGGGCTCCACGCGATCACCGACGCGCTGCTCGGTGCGATCGGCGACGGTGATATCGGCAGCCATTTCCCGCCCTCCGACCCGCGCTGGCGCGGCGCCGCCTCGGCGCGGTTCCTCGATCATGCCGCCGCGCTGGTGCGTGCGGCCGGCGGCACGATCGACCATGTCGACTGCACGATCGTGTGCGAGGCACCCAAGGTCGGCCCGCACCGCGACACGATGCGCGCGAGCGTGGCGGACATCTTGCAAATCCCGATCGGTCGGATCAGCATCAAGGCGACGACGACCGAGCGGCTGGGCTTTACCGGACGGGGCGAAGGCATGGCCGCGCAGGCGATCGCGACAGTGAGGATGCCGGCATGACGAGACTTCCGATCGGGCTGCTGGCGCTGTTCACCGTCGCCGCGGCGGGCCCCGTGCAGGCCGCGGAGACGGCGCGCTGCATTGCTCCACACGACGCGCGGACATTGTTCGCGGTGGCGCTGCCGGATGCGATCCAGGGCCTCACCGCGCGCTGCGCGCCGGTGCTGTCGTCCACCGCCTTCCTGCCGAGCTTCGGCGCCGCGCTCGCCGACCGCTACCGTCACGAGGCGCCGATCGATCCGGCGCGTGCGCGCAAGGCGATCGAGGCGGCGACCGGGCAGGACCTGTCCTTCCTCGCCAGCGACAGCACCGTCACCCAGATGGCGGATACTCTCGTCGAGAAGACCATCGCCAAGCGCGTCGACACCCGCGACTGCCAGACGATCGACGGACTGGTCGCGCTCGCCGCGCCGATGCGCGCGGACGACATGGCCGAGGCGCTGGTGCTCGCGATGCGGATCGCCGGGCCGCAACTGGCGCTGCCCGGCGGGATCACCGTCTGTCATCATCATGACGAATTGAGCGAGCGATGACCGAAGAGAACCTGCCCGACGAACTGCTCGCCGTCGCCCGCCGCGTGATCGACGAGAATCGCGAAGCCGGCCTGCGCGTCGCGGTCGCGGAGAGCTGCACGGGCGGGCTGGTCTCCGCCGCGCTGACCGAGATCGCCGGCTGCTCGGACGTGTTCGAGGGCGGCTTCGTCAGCTATTCCAATCAGTTCAAGACCGATCACCTGGGTGTCGCCGAGGATGTGCTGGAAACCTTCGGCGCGGTCTCGGTAGCGACCGCCTGGGGCATGGCGCGTGGCGTGCTCAAGGAGACCGACGCCGATGTCGCGGTCGCGATCACCGGAGTCGCCGGGCCCGGCGGGGGCACCGACAAGAAGCCGGTCGGCACCGTCGTGTTCGCGCGCGCGACGCGCAACGGCGATCCCGACGCGGTGATCGCGGACACGCGCGCGTTCGGCGATCTCGGCCGCGCCGCGATCCGCCGTCAGGCCGCGCTGTGCGCGCTCGAACTGCTGCTGCCGTCCGCTGGCGAGCCGTAGAGCGTCCGCGCGCGCTCCTCGAACGCGCCGATCATCCGACGCAGCGCGCGATCGAACACCTGCCCTGCGATCATCTCGAACAGCCGCGACTTGAACGCGAAGTCGACCGCGAAATCGAGCGTGGTGCCGCCGCGTCCGTCGCTGCGGAAGCCCCAGTCGTTGCGGAGATACTGGAGCGGGCCGTCGATGTAATCGACATGGATCGTACCCGGCCGCGTCTTGGCGACGCGCGAGGTGAAACGCTCGGAGATGCCCTTGAAGCCGACCACCACGTCGGCGACCATCAGCGCGGGCGTGTCCTCGCGCACGCGCACGGCGACCACCCAAGGCAGGAATTCGTTGTAGCGCGCGACGTCCGCGACCAGGTCGAACAATTGCTCGGGCGTATACGGGAGGTGACGGGTTTCGGTGTGGCGAGGCATATCAGCCGAAGACGGAACGAACGATCGGAGCGGCCACACCTGCGACGATGACGCCGAGCGGCGCCTTCATCCACGCCAGATCGGTTGCGATATCAACGGGCCGTTTCTCATGGTCGGCCACTTCCCCCGCCGCTCGTTTCGCGGTCTCGGTGCCTGTGCCGCCCTCGACGAGCGTCTCGTGCAACGTCCCTGCCATCACCGTCATCGCACACTTCCCAGCTTCGCTTCGCGTGCGGCGCGCAGCTTGGCGAAATCGTCGCCCGCGTGATAGCTCGATCGCGTCAGCGGAGAGGCGGCGACGAGCAGGAAGCCCTTGGCGCGCGCGATCGCCGCATAGGCGGCGAACTGCTGCGGCGTGACGAACTCCTCGACCTTGGCGTGCTTCGGCGTCGGCTGGAGATACTGGCCCATCGTGAGGAAATCGACATCGGCCGAGCGCATGTCGTCCATCACCTGATGGACCTCGAGCCGCTGCTCGGACAGGCCGGTCATCAGCCCCGATTTGGTGAAGATCGACGGATCGTGGCGCTTGACGCTCTCGAGCAGTCGCAGCGAGGCGTAGTAGCGCGCGCCGGGCCGGATCGTCGGGTAGAGCCGCGGCACGGTCTCAAGGTTATGGTTGTAGACGTCGGGCCGCGCGGTGACGATCGCCTCGACCGCGGCCTGCGCCTTGTTGCGGAAATCCGGGGTCAGGATCTCGATCGTGGTGGCGGGCGTGGTCCGCCGCAACGCCTCGATCACCTTGACGAACTGCGATGCGCCGCCGTCCGCCAGATCGTCGCGATCGACCGAGGTGATGACGATATGTTCGAGGCCCAGCTCGGCCGCGGCATCGGCGGTGTGCTGCGGCTCGAGCGGATCGACCGCGCGCGGCATCCCGGTCTTGACGTTGCAGAACGCGCACGCCCGCGTGCAGGTGTCGCCGAGGATCATCACCGTCGCGTGCTTCTTGGTCCAGCACTCGCCGATGTTGGGGCACGCCGCCTCTTCGCACACCGTCGCGAGATTGAGCCGTCGCATCAGCGCCTTGGTCTCGGCGAACGCGGCTCCCACCGGTGCCTTGACGCGAATCCAGTCGGGCTTGCGGGCGCGGGACGGACGGGGGACGGCGGCCATGTCGTTCATGTGGCGGAGATAGCGATTGCCAAGCCCCCTTGCCAGCCCCGCGTGCGGCTCGCTAGGGACGCCGCCATGTCAGCACTCGACCCCCTCCTCGCCGGCTACCGGCGTTTCCGCGACTCCGGCTGGGAGCGCGAACGCGCGCGCTGGGCCGAACTTGCCGAGGGCCAGGCGCCCAAGGTGCTGGTGATCGCGTGTTCGGACAGCCGGGTCGATCCCGCGACAATCTTCGACGTCTCGCCGGGCGAGATCTTCGTCGTCCGCAACGTCGCCAATCTGGTGCCCCCGTTCGAGGACGACGGCGCGCGCCACGGCGTCTCGGCTGCGGTCGAGTTCGCGGTGACGCAGTTGAAGGTCGCCGAGATCGTCGTCGTCGGGCACGAGTTCTGCGGCGGCTGCAAAGCGTCGATGACGCAGGCGTTCAAGGATGCGCCGGTCGGCAGCGGCGGCTTCGTCGCGCATTGGGTCGACCTGCTCGACGAGGCGCGCGATCGAGTTGCGGTCGCACATGGCGACGGCGATGCGGCGCTCCGCGCGATGGAGCACGAGGCGGTGCGCGTCAGCCTCGCCAATCTGCGCACCTTCCCCTTCGTCGTCGAGTCGGAGGCCGCGGGTACCTTGTCGCTCACGGGGGCGTGGTTCGGGATCCGCGAGGGCCGGCTGATGCTGCTCGATCAGGCGAGCGGGACGTTCGCGCCCGCCTGAGTTCGGAACCACGATCGCGGAAAGCTCGTTACGCGCGCAGATTGTCCTGCCGACGAGGAGCCGCCCGATGCGCCGTTTCACCCTCCGCCTGATGTTCGCCGGTGCCGCGGCGCTGGTCTGCGCCCCGCTTGCCGCGCAGACCGCCGAGGCGCCGCACCAGATCGACCCCAACCAGCCGCAGAACGACGGCTCGGCCGCCGCCTCGGCGACGGTGCCCCCGGGCGCGGTGGCGCCCGGTGTCGATCCCGGCACCGCCAACGCCAACGCCAACGTCGCGGGTGCCATCGCCGCGACCGCGACGGTCAACGCCAACAACGCCGCGCAATATGATTCCGACCTCGCCAATTACGATGCGGCGATGCGAGCGCATGGCCGCGCGACCGTGCGGTACGCGCGGCAGAAGCGTGCCTATGCCGATGCGATGGCGGCCTGGCGCGTTCAGGTCGCCGCCTGCCAGAGCGGCCATCAGGTCGCCTGCAACGCGCCCGCGCCCGATCCGGCGAACTTCTACTGAGGCGCGCTTCGCCGTCCTGGGGAGGTGTGATAGGCTCGCACCATGAACGAACTCGTCCAGGACTGGACTGCCCCGCACAAGGGGAAACTCACGATCCGTGATTTCGTGCGGCTCGACGAGAGCGGTGCTTTCGACGCCTATGCCAAGACCGAGCTCGTCGATGGCGAGGTATTGGCGGGGGGTTCGCAATTCCGGCCGCACGCCTTCATCAAGAGCGAACTGGCATTCCGGTTGCGGGATGCTGTGGCCCCAACCGGCCTCGGACTCTTTCCCGTGGTCGAGGTCGGCGTCGGCATCCCGCCCCACAATGTCCTCGAGCCCGACATCGTGCTTACGTCGGAAGCGCGTGGCGATGGCTTCGTGCCGCTGGGGTCGGTCGCGATCGTCGTGGAAGTCGCGGCGACGTCGCCGGCGTTCGATCTCGGCAGGAAGCGGGATGTTTATGCCGCTGCGGCGATCCCGGAATATTGGATTGCGGATGTCGAAGCCAGAGTGATCCATCAATTCTGGTCGCCTGCCGGGTCCGATTACGCGCAGCACCGCGAAATACCGTTCGGGCAACGCATCGGTTCGGCGACGATCCCGGATCTCTCCGTCGAAACCGACGGCTTGGGCTAGTTCCTCCTACCGCGTCAGCTTCTTGTACGCCCCCGAGCCCGGACGATCCGCGGCATCGCCGAGGCGGCGGCGCTTGTCCTCTTCGTAGCTGTCGAAATTGCCTTCGAACCATTCGACATGGCCGTCGCCCTCGAACGCCAGGATGTGCGTCGCCAGGCGATCGAGGAAGAAGCGGTCATGGCTGATGACCACCGCGCAGCCCGCGAAGCTCTCCAGCGCATCCTCGAGCGCGCGCAGCGTCTCGACGTCGAGATCGTTGGTCGGCTCGTCGAGCAGCAGCACGTTGCCGCCCTTGGCAAGCATCTTGGCCATGTGGACGCGGTTGCGCTCGCCGCCCGAGAGCTGGCCGACCTTCTTCTGCTGGTCGACGCCCTTGAAGTTGAACGCCCCGACATAGGCGCGGCTCGGGACCTCGTGCTTGCCGAAGACGAAGCGTTCGTTGCCGCCCGACACCTCTTCCCAGACATTCTTGTTGGGATCGAGCGTGTCACGCGACTGGTCGACATAGCCCAGCCGGACGGTCTCGCCGATCTTGATGCTGCCCGCATCCGGCGTCTCCTGCCCGGTGATGAGCTTGAACAGCGTTGACTTGCCCGCGCCGTTGGGGCCGATCACGCCGACGATGCCGCCCGGCGGCAGCGTGAAGTCGAGCCCGTCGAACAGCAGCTTGCCGTCGAAGCCCTTCTTGAGACCCTTGACCTCGATGACGTTGCCGCCGAGCCGCTCGGGCACCTGGATGAGGATCTGCGCCTTGCCCGGGCCGCGCTCGGCCTGCTTCTCGACCAGTTCGTCGAACGCGCGGATGCGCGCCTTGCTCTTGGTCTGACGCGCCTTGGGGGTCTGCCGGATCCACTCCAGCTCCTCCTTGATCGCCTTCTGGCGGCCCTCCTCCTCGCGCTCCTCCTGCCCCATCCGCTTGGCCTTGGCCTCGAGGAAGCCCGAATAATTGGTGTTGTAGGTGAGGTAGCGGCCGCGATCGAGCTCGAGCACCCAGGTCACGACGTTATCGAGGAAATAGCGGTCGTGGGTGACGAGGATGACGTTGCCGGCATAATCGATCAGATGGCGCTCGAGCCACGCCACGCTCTCGGCATCGAGATGGTTGGTCGGCTCGTCGAGCAGCAGGATGTCGGGCTTCTCGAGCAGCAGCTTGGTCAGCGCGACGCGGCGCCGCTCGCCGCCCGAGAGATTGTCGATCGGCCAGTCGCCGGGCGGGCAGCGCAGCGCCTCCATCGCGATCTCGAGCTGGTTGTCGAGCGTCCAGCCGTCGACCGCGTCGATCTTCTCCTGGAGGACGCCCATCTCCTCCATCAGCTTGTCGAAATCGGTCTCGTCGGTGGGCTCGCCCATCTCGGCGGAGATCGCGTTGAAGCGATCGACCAGGTCGGCGACCTCGCGAACGCCGTCGCGGACATTGCCCATCACCGTCTTGGTGGGATCGAGCGTCGGCTCCTGCGGCAGATACCCGACGGTGATGCCTTCCGCCGCCCACGCCTCGCCCGAATATTCGGTGTCGAGCCCGCCCATGATCTTCATCAGCGTCGACTTGCCGGTACCGTTGACACCGATGATCGCGATCTTGGTGCCGGGCAGGAACTGGAGGCTGATATTGTTGAGCACCGGCTTGGGGGCGCCGGGGAAGGTCTTCGTCAGGTTCTTCATGACGAAGCTGT
>CAZZZX010000113.1:0-7705 GCA_964658585.1 uncultured Novosphingobium sp. | reverse complement strand
CCACGTCGCCCGCGCCCAAGGCGCATTATCTCAACCAGCGGACGATGGAGATCTTCCGCGAGGAGGGTATCGCCGACCAGATCTATTCGCTCGGCACGCCGGCCGAGAACATGTCGCGCGTCGGCTGGTACACCTCGCTCGGCGGGGACGGCGAGCTCGATCGCAAGACGATCTTCCTGATGGACGCGTTCGGCGGCCATTCGCTCAAGGAGGTCTACGAGCGCGACAGCCCGTGCCGGTCGGCCAACTACCCCCAGTTGCGGCTGGAGCCGCTGCTGCTCGATCATGCCCGCACGCTGCCCCTCGCCAGGCTCAACTACAATCACCAGTTGCTCTCGTTCGAGCAGGACGCCGACGGCGTCACAGCGACGATCGAGGAGCGCGACGGCGGCGAGACCTATCGGGTCCGCGCGCGCTACATGATCGCCGCGGACGGGGGGCGCGTGATCGGCCCCGCGCTTGGTATCCCGATGGAGGGCATCGAGCGGCTCTTCGACATGGTGACCTGCCATTTCGCCGCGGATCTGTCGCACACGATCGACGACGACAGCCCGATGATCCGCTGGTTCATCAACCCGGAGAAGGGCGGATCGTGGGGCAGCGGCGTGATGGTCGCGCTGGGCCCCGATCATTACGACCGGCACTGCGAGGAATGGCTGTTCCACTTCGCCTTCCAGCCCGACGATCCGCAGCAGTTCGATGCCGACTCGGTGACGCCGCGGCTCAAGGAATTGCTGCGCCTGCCCGACATCGCCCCGCGCATCATCAAGATGAACAACTGGAAGGTTCAGGGCGTGCTCGCCCAGCGTTTCCGCGAGGGACGGATCTTCCTGGCGGGCGACGCCGCGCATCGTCATCCGCCGACCACGGGGCTGGGCCTCAACTCGGCGGTGCAGGACGCGCACAATCTCGCCTGGAAGCTGGCCGCGGTGCTGCAGGGCCACGCCGCACCGTCGCTGCTCGACAGCTATGAGGACGAGCGTCGCCCGGTTACCGCCAACAATGTCAGCTGGGCGATGCTGACCTTCCAGAACCATCTGGTCATCGACGGCGGCATCGGCCTGATGCCGGGTGCCCCGATCGAGTTCCAGAAGGAGGCGTTCCGCAAGCTGTTCGCCGAGACGCCCGAGGGCGAGGCGCGTCGCCAGCGCCTGAAGGAGGTGGCCGGCACCCAGCGCGCCGAGTTCCAGGCGCACGATATCGAGATCGGCTTCCGCTACGACTCCGACGCGGTGATCCCCGACGGTACCGCGCCGCCGCCACGCGGCGCGCTGGGCGACGTGCATGTTCCGGCCGCACGCCCGGGCCACCGGCTGCCGCATGTCTGGCTGGACGGCCCAGGCGGGCGCGTCTCGACGCTCGATCTGGTCGGCCGCAGCCGCTTCGTGCTGCTCGTCTCCGGCCCGGCCGAGGCGTGGCGCGAGGCGGCGCGCGAGATCGGGGATGCGGCCGGCGTCCCTGTCGATACGGTCGCGATCGGCGACGGCGGCGCCTTCATACCCGATGCGGCCCGGTGGGCCGAGGTCAGCGGACTCGAGGCGGGCGGGGCGATCCTGGTGCGGCCGGACGGGCATGTCGGCTGGCGCGTGGCGCACGCCGTCGGCGACCCCGCGGACCGGCTTGCGGAGGCGCTCGGCGCGCTGCTCGGCCGCCGCATCCCGGTGGCGGCGCGGGCATGAGCGGGGCGGCCGGACAATGACCGGACGTCCGCCGCAGCCGCTGGCCGCCGTTGCGCCGTCGATCGGCGAGACGGCGCTGCCCGACGGGTTCGAGGCGCTGGCGCCGTTCCAGCGCTACTGGGGCGTGGCGACGACCCAGCTCCGCCGCGAACGGCGCGAGGCCGCGAGCATGGCGGAGATCACCGCCTTCTACGACGTCATGCTGGCGCTCGCGCCGGCGGCGATCGCACATCTCGAGGCGTTTCCGCTCGATGCCATGCCCCCCGCCTCGGGCCGGTTGATGGAGCTGCTGCTGATGCTGGCGCACGTCTCGATGGCGACCGAACTCCACGGCCAGCCGCGCGCACCGCATTCGCCCTATCCGCACGGGGTCCGCCTCGTCCAAGGCCCGGCCTATTTCGGCTGATCGGAGGCAGTGATGAACGAGATGGTGTCCGATTTCCGCGCCCCGACCACGCATTTCACGGTGGGGGCGGGTCTGCCGACCGATCCGGTACCGACCGAGCCCTATCGCTCGCTCGCCTATTTCGAGCTGGAGCGCGAGCGCATCTTCAAGCGCGCCTGGCTCTGCCTGGGGCGCGAGGAGCGATTGCCCGACGCGGGTGACTATTTCGTCCAGCCGATCGAGGTCGCCAAGGCGTCCGTGCTGGTGACCCGCACGAAGGGCGGGGCGATCAAGGCGTTCCACAACGTCTGCTCGCACCGGTCCAACACGCTGGTGCTGGCGGAGGCGGGCAATGCCAGCCGCTTCATCTGCCGCTACCACAACTGGACCTATCTCAACGACGGCGCGCTGCTCGGGGTGCCCGACGAGCGCAACTTCTTCGGCATCGACAAGACGTGCTTCGGCCTGACCCCTATCGCGCTCGAGATCTGGGAGGGCTGGATCTTCGTCAATCTCCAGCGCGAGCCCGAGGTCGGGCTCGCCGAGTTCCTCGGCGATTTCGGGGATCGCTACCGGGGCATTCCGTACCAGAACGCCGGGTCATCGATCCTCTACGTCTCGCACCTCGCTGCCAACTGGAAGGTGATCGCCGACGCGTTCGCCGAGACCTATCACATCCCGGCGATCCACCCGGAGACGATCGGATCGACCTTCGCCAGCCAGGACAATCCCTTCGCGCGGCCGATCAGCACGCAGACCTGGGGCCCGCACCGCTCGGTCTCGACCTATGGCAACCCCGACTATGCGCCGCCGGAGCGCGCGAAGGTCGAGAGACTGGCCTATAGCAACATCGCCACCGGCAACGTGCTGTCCGCCGCCGGGCTCGACGGGATGGACGTCTTCCTCAAGCACCCGGCGATCAACCCGACCAAGTCGAAGCACTGGGCGGTCGACGTCACCTGGCTGTTCCCGCACTTCCAGCTCGACGTTTCACCGGGCGGATTCTGGACGCACCATTTCTGGCCGATCACCTACAACAGCACGCGCTGGGAGGCGCGCTTCCACGTCCCCGCCGCGCTCGACGTGTGGCAGCGGCTCCAGCAGGAACATTACATCGCTCGGCTCGGCGAGATCCTGCTCGAGGATGTCGGCAATACCGAGCGCACCCAGCTTGGCCTCGAATCCGGCGCGAAGGACGTGATGCCGCTGCAGGACGGCGAGCTGATGATCCGCCATTCGCTGCATCACGTGCAGAAATGGGTCGAGGCGGAAACCGTTCGCGACGCGCTCGCCTGATCGAGAGGAAGATGACGATGACCGACACGCGTGCAGTCGCCAAGCGCTTCGCGGACCGTATCGCCGCGCTCGATTTCCTGGGGGCGTTCGGCATGGTTGCCGACGACGGCGTCTATACCGTGATCGGCACGACCGCCGCGTCGGGCGTGTATCACGGGTCGCAGGATATCATCGGGCGGCTCGTGCCGGTGCTGGCGGGTTTCAAGACCCCGCCGGTCCTCACCTTCGAGGAGCCGATCGTCGATGGCGATCGCGTCGTGCTGGTTGCCGGCGGCGGCGGCGAGGGGCCGACCGGGCCGTACGATCAGCCGCACTACGCCTTCGTCATGCGCGTGCGCGGCGAGGCGTTCGTCGAGATCACCGAGTTCATGGATACGGGCGCGCTGGAGACCGGCGTGTTCGGTCGCAAGCTCGTCGAGGCATAGGGAGGGGCGGATGGCCGACCGCGGAACGACGGCGCGGAGCAGCGCCGAGATCGCACGCGACCTCATGCAGCGTTTCGGGCGCGACATGACGGGCTGGTACGACCATCTCCATGACGACATCGTCATGGAGTTCCCGTTCGGCCCCTCGGTCGGTATGCCGGCCCGTGTCGAGGGCAAGGCGGCGTGCAGCGCGGTGTTCGCCGCGGTGGTCGAGGGCGTGCAGGTGCGGTTCGACGATATCCGCGTCAGCCCGCTTGCCGAACCCGATCGGCTGGTGGTGGAATATACCGGCTACAGCGAACCCGGCGGCAAGGTCTACGACCAGACCTACATCTCCGTGCAGCATTATCGCGACGGCAAGATGATCCTGTTCCGCGAATATTGGAATGCGCTTGTCGTCAAGGATACGTTCGGCGATCTGAGCGCACTGGGTCGCTGAACCCGCCCACGCCATCGCGCCGCCGGCGCTCCTGGAGACACACATGGTGCGCAAGTCCGCCGCCGCGCTCGACGTCCTGCCTTCGCCCGTCGCGGAGCGCGAGATCGAGCGCATCTCCTGGCTCGACACGCGGCTGCGCTGGCTGTCGGCCTGGACGATCCACAATGCCAACCACCTGCGCGAGAGCCGCGACGGGCTGAAGGTCGGCGGTCACCAGGCGTCGTGCGCGTCGATGACGACGATCATGGCGGCGCTGTATTTCCACGCGTTGCGCGCGAACGACAAGGTGGCGGTGAAGCCCCATGCCGGGCCGCTGCTTCACGCGATCCACTACATGCTCGGCAACCAGAGCCTCGATCAGCTTCAGCGGTTCCGCGGGGTGGGCGGCGCGCAGAGCTATCCCAGCCGCACCAAGGACAAGATCCCGGTCGATTTCTCCACCGGTTCCGTGGGCCTGGGCGTCGCCGTCACGCTGTTCGCCAGCCTCGTGCAGGATTATCTGATCGCGCACGGTCAGCTCGACGCCGCGGACGCCGGGCGCATGATCGCGCTGATGGGTGACGCCGAACTCGACGAGGGCAATATCTACGAGGCGCTGATCGAGGGCTACAAGCACGATGTCCGCAACTGCTGGTGGATCATCGACTACAACCGCCAGAGCCTCGATCACACCACTGCGGACCGCATGTTCCGTCGCTTCGACGACATCTTCGAGACCTGCGGCTGGCGGGTGGTGACGCTCAAGCACGGCAAGCTCCAGAAGGCGGCGTTCGCCAGGCCCGGCGGCCGCGCCTTGCAGGAGTGGATCGACAATTGCCCTAATGCCGAGTTCGCGGTGCTGACCTATCAGGGCGGTGCGGCGTGGCGGACGCGACTGATCGCCGACATCGGCGAGAAAGCCAGCGTCGCTCGCCTGCTCGAAAGCTATGACGACGATCGGCTGGCCGAACTGATGACCAATCTCGGCGGCCATTGCCCGACCACGCTGGTCGAGGCGTTCGACGGCGCGCAGGACGATCGGCCCACCGTCTTCATCGCCTATACGGTCAAGGGCTATGGCCTGCCCTTCGCCGGCCACAAGGACAATCATGCCGGGCTGATGAACCCCACCCAGATCCACGCGCTGCGCGACCAGCTCGGCATCGCGGAAGGAGCGGAGTGGGAGCCTTATGCCGGGCTCGGCGACAACGCCGCGGCCGAGCTCGAGGCGTTCGTCGCGACCTCCCCGCTGGCGCGCGCGGTCCGTCCGGTGGCGGCCGCGGTGCCGGTGCCCGCGATCCCGGCGCCCGACGGGGCCGAGCAATCGACCCAGGCGGCGTTCGGGCGTATCCTGCTCGATCTCGCCAAATCGGGTCATGCGCTCGCCGACCGGATCGTGACGACATCGCCCGACGTCACCGTCTCGACCAATCTCGGCGCGTTCGTCAACCAGCGCGGGCTGTTCCGGCGACAGGAGCTGAAGGACGTCTTCGCCGGCGCCAGGATCCCGTCGGCGCAGAAATGGTCGGGCCATGCCGCCGGGCAGCACATCGAGCTCGGCATCGCCGAGCACAATCTGTTCCTGGTGCTGACCGCGCTCGGGCTGGCGGCGCCGACCTTCGGGACGCGGCTGCTGCCGATCGGGACGGTCTACGATCCGTTCATCGCGCGCGGCCTCGATGTGCTCAACTATGGTTGCTACAACGATGCGCGCTTCCTGCTGGTGGCGACGCCCTCGGGGCTGACGCTGGGGCCGGAGGGCGGTGCGCACCAGTCGATCAACACGCCGCTGATCGGCATGGGTCAGGCCGGTCTCACCTATTTCGAGCCGGCCTTCGTCGACGAGCTGGCGGCGTGCATGGAATGGGCGTTCGGGCACATGCAGGCCGAGGGCGGCGGGTCGGTCTATCTGCGGCTGTCGACGCGCAGCGTCGCGCAGATCGCGCGCGAGGACGACGGCTGGCGCGCGGATGCGCTCGCGGGCGGCTACTGGCTGCGTCGACCGTCGCATGGCGCCGATGCCGCGATCGTCGCGACCGGCGCGATCGTGACCGAGGCGATCGAGGCGTGGGAGACGCTGATCGACGATATACCCGGTCTCGGCCTGCTCGTCGTCACGTCGCCCGACCTGCTGCATCGCGGCTGGTCGGCGCGCCGCGCAGCGCGCTGGACCGGGGGCGCGGCGGTGCCGTCGCATGTCGAGACGCTGCTGGCGGCTCTCGCGCCCCAGGCCGGGCTCGTCACGACCATCGATGGCAGCCCGTCGGCGCTGTCGTGGCTGGGCGGGGTGCTCGGCCAGCGGGTCAGCCCGCTCGGCGTCGATCGATTCGGGCAGACCGGCGATCTACCGGATCTCTACCGCACCTATCGGCTGGATGCCGACGCCATCGTCGACGCCGCCGCCGAACTCTTCCTCGGGGGCTGATCTCGGCGACGGGGCGGGATCAAGCTCCGTCCTCGCCATTGCCGCCCCAGGGGAAGCGGAATCCGCATTCGCCCAGCCCGTAACCCTTGGTACCGTCGGCGAGCGTGTATTCCATCATGTGTTCGGTCACGACATAGGTATCGAGCGGGAATGCCCAGCAATAGAGCCGTTTCGCCGTGAAGGCGTAACGCTCGCCGTCCGCGCCGGCGACGACCCAGTCCATCGCCCGCAGGGTCATGCCGTCGGCCTCGTAGTGGTTGCGGTCGACGATCTGCGTCACCGGCGTCCAAGCGCCGTCCTTCCCGATCATGCGGATATAGGCGGTCTGGCCGTCGATCGAGGTGCCGTGCGTCGCCACGATCGCGAGCCCGTTGTCGAAGATCGGCCAGGCGAGGCGGTAGTGCCGGATGAAGTCCCAGTTGCGCGTGCCTACCGCCACGTCGCGAAAGCCCTTGCCGTCGATCGCGATCGTCTCGCCGTCGCGGGTCCGGATCGTGCCGGTGACGGTGCAGGTTCCCTCCATGTGGATATGCGCGATCGCCTTGGCGAAGCCGTCGTCGGCGCCGCCGCCGGTCAGGTCGATGGCGTCCTGCATCGGCAGGATCGCGTTCCATTCGAGATCGACCGCGAAATCGGCGCTGTCGAATTCGATGCGCACCCGCCGCAGCGGTTCCAGCGCGGTCAGGCGTATCCCGGCGATCTCCAGGCCGCCGGCAAGTCGACTGTCGGTGTAGGGCAGGTTCATGTTGATCCGCGTGAACAACGGCCTGCCGTCGCGAAAGAAGGCGAACCAGCAGTTCGATTCGCGCAGATTCTCCATGATGCCGACACGAATGAAGCAGCCGATGCGCTGGGCCGGATCGTAGAAATTGAAATAGACGCTCTGGTTCCAGCGTGGATCGTCGTTCGGTGGGCAATAGCCTTCGGGATTGGGTTCGACAGTGGGGGCCATGGTCGTGCTCCTGGCGAGGCCGGACGGGATCAGGCGAGACCGGCGACATGGCGCAGCAGCGCCGCCGGATCGTCGGGCAAGGCGTCGCCGCGCCAGGCGACATGCTGGTCGGGGCGGACCAGCAC
>CAZZZX010000112.1:0-7713 GCA_964658585.1 uncultured Novosphingobium sp. | reverse complement strand
GGCGAGCACGTCCGCGCGGCTGACCGGCTCGAGCCCGCGGCGGTCGTCGATCCGCCGGAGCCTGAAGCCGTGGCCGGCGAAATCGTCGAGGAACGCGGCGGGATCGGGATAGCGGCCGAGATTGAACTCGATCAGCACGGTCAGCGGCCGCTTGCGCGCGAGCAGGCGCCGCATCCCGCGCCACAGCGCCTCCTCCGCGCCCTCGACGTCGATCTTGATGAAATCGACCGGCTCGTCGTCGAGCAGCGCGTCGAGCGACAGCGCCGGCACCGCGATGCAATCGGGATGCGCGGCGGCCTCGCCCGCGGCGAGATAGGTGATGTGGCCGTTCTTGGGCTCGCCGGCGGGAATGCGGAAGGCGACGTCGCGGGCCATGTCCGACAGCGCCACTTCATGCACGATCGTACGCGTCTCGAACCCGTTGATCGCGAGCGAGCGGCGCAGCCGGCGGGCGATCGCGGGGTTGGGCTCGACCGCGTGGACACGGCCGCCGGCGCCGACGCGATCCGCGGCGATCAGCGTGTAATAGCCGAGATTGGCACCGCAATCGACCACGGTCATGCCCGGCCGGATCAGCGTCGCGATCACCTCGGTGACCCACATCTCCCAGAAGCCGTCGAGCATGAGATAGGTCGACAGGCCGATGTCGGCGGTGTCGACGACCATGCGGTAGCGGCCGAGCGCCCAGCATAGCGCGTCGGTACCGTGGAGATAGGCGGTCGCGCAGCGCCCGCGGACGATCGCCTCGATCCGGGTCCGGTCGGTGCGGTCGAGCAGATCGAGCGGCAGCATCGGCGCCTGGCGGATCGTGCTGACGGACTGGGTGTCGGTCGCATCGCGGCGGCGGCGCAGCGCACCGCGCAGCCAGCGCTGGAAGACATTCGGCTCGCTCATCGTCGCGCGGCGGTCAGGCGTGTCCATTCGCCGGGCGCAGCGCCTCGATATCGGCCTGGCCGTAGATGCGGTCCTCGGTCCAGATCACGATCTCGTGAAGCCATCTCGCATCGTGCGACCAGGCCAGCTCGAGCATCGCGTGGAGCGTGCCGGTGTGGAGCGCCTCGCCCCCCTCGACGGGTTCGCCGATCGCAACGATTCGGGCTTCGGGCGCGGGTTCTACATCCATGCCCTCCCCTGCCATCAATTCCGCCCACACGTCCAGAACCTCAATAGTGCGAGAGCGGCGTCCGCGGGGGCGGCGTCGGGTTGCGGGGCGGCGGGGACGCGGCGGGCGGGGCCTCGAGCCTGGCGATGCCGGCGCGCTCGCGATCGATATGCGCGCGCAGCTCGGCGATCATCGCGATCGCGGCGGGGCGGTAGCGCGACCATTCGTCGCACACGCTCGTCCCGCTCCAACCCAGCAGATAGTCGCGAAAGCGATCCCCCATCCGCACGCACGCACTCTTCAGGTCACGCGCCAGCGCCACCCGAGCGGCCGGCGCACCCGCCGCGATGATCGGATCGAACACCCGGTGATGCTTGTGGATCTGGTAGGCGCGCAGGATCCGGGCGAGCTCCCACCGGCATTGCGCGAGCGCGCGCGGGTCGGGCACGGCGCTGTCGAGCAGCGCGTCGGCGCGGCCCATGACCGACAACACCTTGTCCTGATAGTCGCGCAGACAGTCGATCATCACCTCTCTCCCAGACGACCGCGATCCGACGACAGGGTTACCGGGATCTTACCAGCGCGCGGACGAACCGCCGGACCGCGACCAAGGTCTATGCTGTCCCGATCCCGGAACGATCGCCGCCGGGTTGGTTGCGACCCGCTTCGTGCGCGGGTTAGGCGCCGCGATCCGCGATGGAGACCGGTTTGCGCGTGACGAGACGATTGATCCCGGCGGCGATGCTCGCCGTGCTGGCGGTTCCCGCCGCGGCGGCACGCGAGGGCGGCATCGCCGAGGAATCGCGCGGCACGATCGCGATCACCGCGTCGGTCGCGGGGCAGGCACGATTGTCCGCCCGGGGCGACGCGCTTTGCCTGTGGAGCAACACCGCGACCCGGCTGCTCGACATCGCTGCGGCGGCTGCGGACGCGACGCGATACCGCTCGTTCGTCGCCGAGCCGACGGCGGACTGCACCGCGGACGGTGCCGCCCGCAGCCGTCTGGTCCTCACGTCCGCAGCGCGGGCGTCTCCCGGGGGCGCGGTCGCGATCCTGGTGTCGCCCGAATAGCATCCCGGGATCGGCGTCGACGATCTCCGGCGGCCCTACCGCGACGCGTCACGGCCCCGCGACGAGCCGATCATCGACCGGCGCGACGCGGCCCGCCCAGACCAGACCGATCAGGCTCAGCACCGCGGCGCCGGCGAGATAGAGGCCGACCGGTGCCAGGCCGCCCCGCACCGCCATCGCCGCGGCGACCGCGGGGGTCAGCGCGCCGCCGATCACGCCGCCGATATTGAAGGCGAGCGCGGTCGCGGTGTAGCGTACGCGGGGCGGGAACAGGCTCGGCAGCCACGCGCCCAGCGGACCGTAGACGAAGCCCATCGCGGTCAGCGCGATCGCCAGGAACACGAACACCGCGGCCAGCGATCCGCTGCCCAGCAGCGGCGCGAGGATCAGCCCGGTGACGATCGTGCCGAGACAGCCCCAGATCAGCACGCGCCGCGGATCGTGCCGGTCGGCGAGCCAGCCGGCGAGCACGATGCCCGCCGCCATGAACAGGATCGCGACGAGCTGCACCTCGAGGAACGCCTGCCGGGGATAGCCGAGCGTGGTGGTGCCGTAGCCGAGCGCGAAGGCGGTCGCGAGATAGTAGAGCGCGAAGCACACCACCGCGCCGAGCACGCCCGCGACGGTGCGCCCGAGATGATCGCGCAGCACGATGCCGATCGGCACGCGCGGCGGCGGCGCCTCCGCCATCGCGTGCGCGAACACCGCGGTCTCGGCGAGGTTGAGCCGCACCCACAGCCCGAGCGCGACCAGCACCGCGCTCGCCACGAACGGCACGCGCCAGCCCCAGGCGGTGAACTGCGCGGGCGAGAGCATCGCGCCGAGCAGCAGGAAGAAACCGTTGGCCATGATGAAGCCGACCGGCGCGCCGAGCTGCGGCACCATGCCGAAGCGCCCGCGCATCCCCGGCGGGGCGTTCTCGACCGCGAGCAGCGCCGCGCCGCTCCACTCGCCGCCCAGCCCCAGCCCCTGCCCGACCCGCAGCAGGCAGAGCAGCGCCGGTGCCCAATAGCCGGCGGTCGCGAAGGTCGGCAGGAAGGCGATCAGCGCGGTCGAGATGCCCATCAGCAGCAGCGAGGCGACGAGCGTCGACTTGCGCCCCACCCGATCGCCGAAATGGCCGAACAGCGCGCCGCCGAGCGGACGTACGAAGAAGGCGGCGCCAGCGATCGCATAGGACCAGATCAGCTGCGCCGAGGGCGAACTCGGCGCGAAGAAGAGCGGGCCGAACACCAGGCTCGCCGCGGTCGCGAAGATATAGAAATCGTAGAACTCGACCGAGGTGCCGACCAGGCTGGCCAGCAACACCCTGGCCGTCCCGCGGCCCTGCCGTTCGATGCCCGTCACCTCGATCCTTTCGCCAAACCGCCGGTCGCCACCTGCGCGATCAGCGTGCATAGGCGCCGCGCACGCGATGCGGAAAGAGCGATGATCGCCGGGCGCCGCGGCGACGACTGCTTCCCGGTCGCCGCCGATCCGCGCTATCGGGCGACATGGATCGCGACATCGCCCGCTTCGCCGAGCAGCTGCGCGCCGATTGGGCGCGGCATCCGCCGCTTGCGAGCCTGTCGCCACCCGAAGCGCGCCGCGTCGCCGAGCGGGTGCGCGCGCGCTGGGCGGCGGGCGGTCCGGCGATGGCGGCAACGCGCGATATCGAGATCGCGACTGCGGCGGGCCCGCTGCGCGTCCGCATCCACATCCCCGCGGGGGCCGATCGTCCCGCCCCGGCGCTGGTCTATCTGCACGGCGGCGGCTTCGTGCTGTTCAGCATCGACACGCACGACCGGCTGATGCGCGACTATGCGGCGGGCGGCGGTTTCGCGGTGATCGGCGTCGATTATCCGCTGGCGCCCGAGACGCGCTTCCCGATGGCACTCGATCGCATCGCCGCGCTGATGCCCTGGCTCGCCGAGCATGGCGGCACGATCGGCATCGACGGCGCGCGGCTGGCGATCGGCGGGGATTCGGCGGGCGCCAACCTCGCCTTCGCGACCTGCCTCAGGCTGCGCGACGCGGGGCGGCTCGCGATCGTCAAGGCGGTGCTGTCCAATTATGCGGCGCTGTCGGATACGGTCTCGGACGCGGCGGAGGCGGCCTATGGCGGCCCGGACGCGCTGCTCGATCGTGCCGAGATGGCGTATTTCTTCCGCAACTATCTCGCCGATCCGGCGGAGGCGCAGAGCCCCTTCGCCTGCCCGATCCATGCCGATGTCGCGGGACTGCCGCCGACCGTGATTGTGATCCCCGAATGCGACGTGCTGACCGAACAGAGCCTCGCGATGCGCGACAAGCTGCTGGCGGCGGGCGTGACCGTCGAGGCGCGGATCTATGCGGGCGCGACGCACAGCTTCCTCGAGGCGATGTCGATCTCGGCGCTGGCACGCCAAGCGATCGCGGACGGCTGGCGCTTCGTGAAGGCACATCTCTAGACGCGCTCGCCGACGTCAGCGGACCGGCGGATCGAGCCCGGTGGGGTTCGCCAGCACCACGTGCCGGTCGCGCGGACGCAGCCAGGCATAATCGTCGATACGATGGTGCCCGTAATTGCCGACCGTGCGCGGGTCGCGCCGCGGCTGCGGCGGGATCGGCCAGCGCGGCGTCCGGGCCGCCAGCGGCCCCGCCGGCAGAGCCTGCACCGCGGCCAGCGCGCCCAGCGATGCGAGCAGTTCGCGCCGGTCGGTCACCGCGCCTACGGCACCAGCGGCAGCGCGATCGAACTCGCCGCCGAGGGACCGTGATAGATGCGCTGGGTGGCGGCGCGGTAGTCCGCCGGGACGGCATGGAAGATGTTGGGCACGAAGGTCTGCGGATTGCGATCGTAGAGCGGGAACCAGCTCGACTGGATCTGCACCATCATGCGGTGGCCCGGCAGGAAGACGTGATCCGCGCCGGGCAGCGCGAAGCGGTAACGGGTCGTCTGGTTCGCCGGGATCGCGCTCGGCGTCGCGGGGTCGTCACGATAGCGGCCGCGCAGAATGTCCATGCTGACGGCGAGCTGATAGCCGCCCATCTCGGGCTTGTCGGGAACGATGTCGGGATAGACGTCGATCACCTTGACGATCCAGTCGCTGTCGGTGCCGCTGGTCGAGGCGTAGAGATCGACCTGGGGCTGGCCGGCGACATGCACCGGCCTGGTCAGCACGTCCGAGGTGTAGACCAGCACGTCGGGGCGCCCGGCGGCGAAGCGCTGGTCGTCGACCAGCCAGTCGTGCCAGGTCGAGCCCTTCATATAGGGCGCCTGGTTGGGCCGCGGGCGGTAGGTCACCGGCTTGGCGGGATCGCTGACATATTCGTCATAGGCCGCGCCCGTCGGCGGCGGACTGCCCAGCGACAGCCGGCCGCCCGCGCCGAGGTACAACGGCACCGTGGCGCTCGCCGCGGGCCAGTCGGGCAGCGTCTTCCACTGGTTGGTGCCGGTCTCGTAGACGCTCACCGCCGGGGTCTCGACCATCGCCGCGCCATCCTTGAGATGCGCGTCGAGGAACGGGATCATGATGTGCTGGCGGAACCATTTGCCGGTATCGTCGCCCCAATCCAGCGCGCCGAGCTTGGTCGCGACGCCGTTCTGCTCGCCATGATACCATGGCCCGAGCACCAGATGCGCGTTGCCGCCCGCCTGCGCCTTGACCGCCTGCCAGACTGCGGGCGCGCCGTAGATGTCCTCCTGGTCCCATTGCCCGTCGACCAGCAGCGTCGGCACGGTCAGCGGCTTGGCGGCGAGCAATGTGTCGACCGCTTGGCCCTGCCAATAGGCGTCGTAGGCGGGATGCTGGGTCAGGCGCTTCCAGAACGGCAGCTGGTCCATCGCCATCGCGGTGCCGAACGCGCCCGCCGAGCCGTAGCGCACGAAGCTGTCGTAATCGTCGTAGCCGAGCGCGTACCAGTCCTCGCCCGAATCCTTCTTGGCGGTCTGGCCGTAGACATAGCTCATCATCTCCTGGCGGAAGGCGCCGTTGTGGAACCAGTCGTCGCCCTTCCAGACGTCGACCATCGGGTTCATCGGCACCGATGCCTTGAGCGCGGGATGCGGGTCGATCAGGCTCATCAGCGCGGTGAAGCCGTCATAGCTGGTGCCGATCGTGCCGACCTTGCCGTTCGATTCGGGGACGTGCTTCACCAGCCAGTCGATCGTGTCCCAGGTGTCGGTGGCATGATCCACCTTGGTGGCGTTGAGCGGTCCGCGCAGCGGCCGGTTCATCACATAGTCGCCGCCCGAGCCGTATTTGCCGCGCACGTCCTGCGCGACGATGATGTAGCCGTGGTCGGCAAGCTCGGCATAGGCCGGGTACAGGTTCTGCGCGAGCAGCGGGCCGCCGTCGCCGCGCTTGGTGAGCTTGTCGGCGCTGTACGGCGTGCGATCGAGCATCATCGGCGCGTGGCTCGCGCCCCTGGGGATCATGATGACGGTGTGCAGCCTGACCCCGTCGCGCATCGGGATCTCGACCGGACGGCGGATGAAGTCGGTGCCGACGGTGGCCGGCGCGAACGTCCGGGGGATGTCGCCGCCGACCGGAATCGGTGCGACCATCTCGGCCTTGGATCCGGTCTGGGCGGCAAGCGGCTGACCCGCCAGCATCGCGGCCAGCACGCCGACGATCCCGATGTTGCGCATGTCCAGATGCTCCCCCCTTCTGCTGTCGTTGGCCCCGTGATCGCATCGCGCCGCGGCGGCGGCAAGCGACGGCACGCCGCCGCCGGCTGTCGAGCCGGCTCGATCGCTACAGCCCCTCGCCCTCGACCCATTGCGCATTGGAGAGCCGGCGCGCCACCGACCAGGCCTGGCGGCGGATATCGGGGACGGCGACGATCTCCCAGAAGGCGCCGCGCGTCATCGGCCCGACCACGGTGAGCCGATCCGACGAGGAGCCGTCCGCGGCGATCGCGCGCGCTTCCTGATCGACGTCGATCCCGATATGCAGCGGGTCGGGACGCAGCATCCCGCGATCCGCGAGGTTGCGCAGCAGCGGCTCGGTGGTCGCGGTCAGGTCGCCCTGCGGTCCGCTGCCGTTGACGATCCGGCGGACGCGCAGCGTCTCGACCTGCGCACCGTGACGCGGGCGATAGCGCACGCGGAGCTGACCGCCGTCGCGCTCGATGCCGGTCAGCTTGCCGGCGGCCACATCGAGCCGGCCGGTGGCGCGCATCGCCGCGATCTTCACCGCCACCGACGGCGCGAGACGGTGGCGATGCACATCCCACCAGGGCCGCAGGTGATTGAGGAAGCGCCGCCGATCGGCCAGCGCCATCGCGCGCCACAGGCCCTGGGTGTGCGGCCGCAATTCGTCGACCGCCGCCCGCCAGCCGACCTCGCCGGTCCGCGCGCGCAGCGCGCGCAGGAGCGCGAGCGCGGTCGGCTCGGGCCGGATCGTGCGCACCGTCCTGGGCACGCCCTCGGCATGGGCGTGCGGCAGCAGTCCACGCCGCGACAGCGCGACCAGCCGGCCCCGGAAGCCCCGCGCGTCGAGCAGCAGCGCGACATCGACCATGGTGAGCCCGGTACCGAGCACCATCACGACGTCGTCCGCGGCGAGATCGCCGGC
>CAZZZX010000111.1:0-7721 GCA_964658585.1 uncultured Novosphingobium sp. | reverse complement strand
CCTATCTGTCGGCCGGTCTTGGCGCGCTGGTCGACGAGGACGCATTGGCGCTGCGTGGACGACTGCTTAAGGACCGGGCGCTCGCCGCGACAGGAAGCGAGCGGACGCGGCACTTCGCCGCGGCGAGCGATGCTTATGGCGAGGCCTATCGCCTCACCGGCGGCTATTTCGCCGCGATCAACGCCGCGACAACCGCCTGGGCCTCCGGCCAGGATGAGGCGGCACAGGCACTAGCGCACCGGGTACTTGGTCATGCCGATCTCATCGACGCCACCGGCTTCTTTCCAGCTGCGACATTGGTCGAGGCACTAGTGATCCTTGGACGGACAAAGAAGGCCGACGCCGTCCTATCCGAAGCTCTGGCGTCGTCGCCCTCGCTCGGTGATCGCGCGATCGCCTACAGACAATTGCGCTGGATCGCTGATCATCCAGGCGCGCCGCCCGGCACTTCGGCGCTCGCCGAGCGAATGCGTCCGCCACCCGTCGCCGTCTATGCTGGCGCGATGTTTCGCGAGGACGCGATCGCGGAGCGGGACGTCGTCCGCATGATCGACGCCGCATTCGCCGCGAACGATACCCGTTTGGTGTTTGGTGCGCTTGCCTGCGGGGCAGATATATTGTTCGCCGAGGCCGCGCTTCGGCGAGATGCTGAGCTCCACATCGTGCTGCCGTTCGCCGTCGAGGATTTCGTTGCAGTCTCGGTCAGGACCGGGGGCGCAGGCTGGGAAGAGCGGTTCGAGGCGTGCCGCGCACGCGCGACGTCGATAACAATCGCCACCCATCTCGGTTATATGGGGCACGCCGCTCAGTTCGGGCACGGCTCGATGCTCGCAATGGGTTTGGCGCGGCTCCGCGCGACGCAGTTGGGCAGCGAGGCGATCCAAATCGCGGTCTGGGATGGCGTCGATACCGGTTCGGTCGCCGGCACTGCCGCAGACGTCGCGCTGTGGCGGTCGCTGGACATGCGCTCAATCGTTATTCCGCCGTCCAACATCGATCGCCGGCGGGACCCGATTGTGGGGCTCGAACCCTATGGCGGTCCGCAACGCGTGCTACGTGCGGTCCTGTTCGCCGATTTTGCCGGCTTCTCGCGCTTGAGCGAGGCGGCGCTGCCGCTATTCTGGACGCGTGTGATGGGGCATATCGGTACGGTCGTTCAGCGCCATGCGGCGGTGGTCGAGGCGAGCAACACCTGGGGCGACGCGCTGTTCGCAGTGATCGACGGCGCACCTGCGGCGGCGGCGATCGCACTCGAGATCCTGGATATCCTGCGCTCGACCGAGCTCGGCGAAGGTGCGATGCGCATTGGAGTGCATTACGGCCCGATGTACGCCGATACCGATCCAGTCACGCTGCGCCGGACCTTCTACGGATCGGAAGTGACACTCGCCGCACGCATTGAACCCCGCGTGCCACCGGGACAGGTCTATGTTACCGAGGCTATGGCTGCCGCGCTGGCGATGCACCCGGGCGATGCCCCGATCTGCCGTTATGTCGGCCGAATTGAACTTGCCAAGGACTATGGCATGTTATCGGCCTATCGGCTTGAGCGTCGATAGGGCCGGTGATCTTGCCGCCGCGAGACGACGCGCGGCATCGTGCCCGTACATCGTGTTCGCTGGCCATTTGGCAAGAATGACTGGAGTGCTTACGGCAAGAAGAGGACGCGCCTTGCCGCGCTCACCCGCCGCGAGCAGGCAGCCGCCGCGGACATTGTCGACCCACGCGGTTCGCCAGGCAGTGTCGCGATAGGTCCGCGCCATGATCGGCCGCGCCGCATCGAGCCGCGCCAGCCCCGCCGAGGTCCGTCCCTCTGCACATTCGAGCTCTGCAAGATCGGTCATGATCGGTGCGATCGTGCGATGGCCGTGCATCTGTGCGACGATCAGTGCCCGTTCGAAGAGCGGGGCCGCCTGCCTGCCATCGCCGCTCTCCGCATAGGCCAAGGCGAGGTTGGATAGCGCGAAGGCGTTGTCCTCCCAGTCGGGTCCGTGCGACGCGAGATCGATCGTCCAAGCGCGTCGCAGCAGCGGGATCGCGCCTACGAAGGCGCGCCGCTCGATCATCATCCGACCGAGATTGTTGAGTGTCACCGCCACATCGGGATGGTTCGGCCCAAGCACGCGCTCGTCGACGCCAAGCCGCGCGCGAAAGAAGCGTTCGGCTCCCGCCCGGTCGCCTAACGCATAGGCGACTGCACCAAGCTCGTTGAACTCGTCCGAGACGCCGCGACTGTTCGGGCCGTCGGTGCGCAGTCTGATCGCCAGAGCGCGCTCAAGCAGTTTTCGGGCAAGCGCCGGATTACCGATATCGCTCGTCACTTTGGCGATATCCTCAAGATCCCGCGCGACGAAACGGTTGATTGGCCCCCCCTCGTGCAGGTCCGCCTTGAGTCCGCGAAGGCCCCACGTTATCGCCGCGGTATCGTTACCTGCCCGGAACGCTGCCTCGCCGAGATCTGTATAGGTCTGCGCGACGAGCCCTCCGCTGCACCCGTCGCGGGCAGTACGGCACAGCGCGAGTACGCGCTCGAACGCCGGCACCGCGTGGCCATCATCGCCAAGATGCGCGCGGGTTTCGCCAAAGATGCCGATCTGGTGGGCGCGCACATCGCTATCATCGTGCCGGATTGACAGGCCCCAGCGCGCGATGTCGCCCGCGCGCGTATAGAGGCCGAGGCTGCCGTAGACCTCGGCGAGCGTGGTCGAGAGCTGCGCGCGAACCGCTGGCTCGTCGGCAAGCTCGTGCCGGATGCGCTCGGCACCACGATCAACGATCTCCTTGGCGGTAACGGTCGACCCATGCGCCTCGTCGGGATCTGCCACCGCGAACATCGACTGGACGAAGGCAGTAGTGCGCTCGGCGGCGACTGTCCGTCGCCGTGCGACATCGCGCTGGTGAACAGCCTCGGACCGCGAGACGAAGGCAAAGACAGTCAAAGCGGTTAGCACGAGCACCAGTGCGGAGGCGACCCCCGCGACGATTGCGAGCCGGCGCTGCCGCCGCTGGGCCTCGCGCCGACGAAGCTCGTCATAGGGGACGTCGAGGACACCCGCGATCAGCTTGAGCCGCGCACCTGCATAGCCGTCCTGATCGGGGCGCAGATCGGCGGCGAGCGGCTCGCTGCCGCCGTTCTCGAAGAGGGCGGGCGGAAGACATTCCTTTGCCGGATCGGCGGCATGGGGTTCACCCGCGGCGATCAGGCAGCGTATGCGGTCGCGGCGGCCGAGCGCGGTGAATGTCCGGATTTCCTCGTTGACCCAACGTGAGCGCGCGCCATCGGGCGTGCAGATCACCACCAACGTCGCGGATTCCGTCAACGCCTCACGCACCGCCTCGGCGAGATCGGACGAAGCAGCCAGTTCCTCGCGATCGCGGAACACCGGCTGCATCCGGACGCCGAGTATGCCGAACGGAGAATCACGACCGCGTAGCCGCTTGGGGATGCGATAGGATTCGAGCACGCGATGCAACCACACCGCGGTCTTGCGATCTCGATAAGTGTAGCTGATGAATGCGCTGTACCGCATCCGGCTTCCCCCTGCCGCCGTAGCTTAGCGCATATCGCGCACGGTGATAGCACCGTGTTCAGCAGCATGTTAAGAGCGAAGAGAAGCTCCGGGGAGGGGGAAGACGATGCCAAGATCGGGAAGTGGTGGGGTGCGCACCTCGCTGGACGGAAACGGCTATTCTGATTCCTATTTCGACGGGCTAGCCTACCAGCAGGTCACCCTCCACGACGCGCGGTTCCTGGGCGGTACGGTAGCGGATCAAACTATCACTATTTGGGCTAAGGGAGTTGTCTCGGTCGGGCCGCCGACATCTCATCAGATCGGTTTGATGGCGTCCTATACCGGTGGCGATCTCTCGAGTATCTTTGCGCCTGGCACCTACATCGCGGCGGCGCCGTCCGGCGCGGCGTATGCCGAGGTCACATTGGAGCAGACTTATTCCGGGGGTCAGGTGACCGGCGACGTTTCGGTCACCTGGGCCACCGGTTCGACTGCCGCCGCACTTATCTTCGACGGCACGGATGGCTTCACGCTCACCCACTCTGCGGGCCCGGGGCTGCTGTCCCAGGTTCATGCCGGTGATCTGAACTACACCGAGACCACACAGGATCCGACGAGCGCAAGTTTTGAGGACGCTAGCTTCCATGTTGTTACCGACAACTCGCTCGAGGCGACGCTGACCGCGTCTGGGACTATCCCGAGCACGCTCGTCGGTCAGGGCGACGACCAAGGTGCTGGCAACACCTTCAACGGGAACTCGGCCGGGATCGCGACCGACATGATCGGAGGTGCCGGAGCGGACACGTTCAACATCGTCGGCCCGGGAAACATTGCGGGCGGCGGTGGCGGCGACGCCTTCCTAATCTCGGGAGCTGGCGCGAACGTGATCGGCGGCAGCGGCGGTGATACGTTCGAAGCCACGGTGGGCGGAAATCGGCTGACGGGCGGTGGCGGAGCCGATGAGTTCGATCTCGGTAGCTCGTCCAACACGATCGTTTATCAGAGCTCGTCGGACTCCACGCTCGGTGCGCGCGACATCATTCACGGCAGCGATGTGGCAATCGATCTGACGGCGCTGACTGTGTCGGATATCATGATCTACCACGGTACTAACCAGGATATTGTAGACTTCATGACGACGACAGGCGATCTGTCGATCATTGTCGATTCTGTGTCTGATATCAATGTCATGGGTAACTTTGATATTGTCGGGACGAGCGCGAGTGACTCAATAAACGCCAACTATTTCGCCGGTCTGGTCGTTAACGGAAACTTCGTCATTGACGGCGGCGCAGGCGACGATGTGATCGACGCAAGTCAGTTCTCCACTGCAACGATTACGGGCGGCGCGGGGAGCGATACGCTTTACGCGGCCGCCGCAACGACATTTCTGTACAATTCGATCGATGATTCATCCCCGGATGCCGGCTCGGTCGACACGATCGTCAGCTTCAAGAGCGGCAGCGACACCGTCGACTTAAGCGCGTTGGATGCGACAAGCTTCGCGATCCGTCACGGCCCCGCTGGAGACGTCCTAACGGTCGGGACCGGCTCCGACACAATGGTGATCGATTTTACCGGCTCAAGCTTATCCCCGGACGACATCTTGCTCGGCGGATTAACGCGTCATGCCGCGCCCGGCCAAGATATCCTGTACGGCTCGGCCGGACCGGACACTCTCTATGCTGCAGCCGCCCACAACACTTTGTCGGGTGGTACCGCGACTAATACCGCGTCGGATGGTACGGTTGTGTCGCTCGACGGAACATTCATCACGCCGGTGTCGAATGTCAGCTACACCGCAGGCTCCGGCACGACGGTGATTTCGGGCCAATTAACCTTAGATCAGATCAACGATGGCGGCGTCTCGTACTCGTTTAGCACTCCGGCAGCGGGCGAGGCGTTCTCGCTGAGTTTCCTAGCGTCCGGCGCGGGCGTGAGCGCGGTCGTGTTTGATCCGCATGGGAACAGTGTGGATCTTACAGGCGCTGATACGATCCTGCTCGGGGATCCAGGAACTTATACCATCAATGTGGAGCAAAGCTTTAGTGCGGGCTATCAGCAGGATGCCGATTTCGGAAGCTACCAGATCGCCGTCACCGTCCAGGGTGCGCTGCTCGCGACGGCGACCGAGGTTGCAGGGACCCAAGTCATCGGCGGTGCAGGCGACGATATATTGTACGGCGGTAGCGGCTCCGACATTCTCTACGGGGGCATGGGCAACGACATCTATTATGTCACCAGCACAAACGACAGCGTGGTCGAGGCGCCCAACGCCGGCATCGACACGGTCGACGCATCATTCAGCTACACGCTCCGTGATAATGTCGAGAATCTAGTACTGACCGGTACCGCAGACAGCAACGGCGTTGGCAACGCGCTGAACAATGTTATCACAGGCAATAGCGGTAACAACGTCCTCAACGGTATGGCCGGCGCAGACATGATGGTAGGCGGTGCCGGCAATGATATCTACTTCGTTGATAACATCCATGATATCGTGACCGAAGCCGCCAATGCTGGGATCGACACCGTCCGATCGACGATCACTTACACGCTCGGCGACAATGTCGAAAACCTATTGCTGATTGGCATCGCTAATAGCAACGGCATCGGCAACGCACTGAACAATGTTATCACCGGCAACAGCGGTAATAATGTGCTCAACGGCATGGCCGGTGCCGACATAATGGCGGGGGGCTCGGGCAACGACACATATTTCGTTGATAATGTCGGCGATGTCGTGACCGAAGCCGCCAATGCTGGGACCGACACCGTCCGATCGACGATCACCTACACGCTCGGCGACAATGTCGAAAACTTAATGCTGATCGGCATCGCTAACAGCAACGGCATCGGCAACGCATTGAACAATGTTATCACCGGCAACAGCGGTAACAACGTGCTCAACGGCATGGCCGGTGCCGATACAATGGCGGGGGGATCGGGCAACGACACCTATTTTGTCGATAATGCCGGTGATGTCGTGACCGAAGCTGCCAATGCTGGGATCGACACTGTCCGAGCGACGATCACCTACACGCTCGGTGACAACTTCGAAAACCTAATGCTGATCGGCGCGGGCGCCATTAACGGCACGGGCAATTCACTGGCCAATCAGATCATCGGTAATAGTGGGGGCAACATCATTACTGGGGGCGCAGGGGCCGACACAATAACGGGTGGTGCAGGTGCCGATACCTTTGTCTATCTGACATCGTCTGATTCAACCAAGTTGGCGACTGATCTTATTACTGATTTCCAAACCGGGATAGACAAAATCGATCTGTCTCGGCTACATACGAGTAGTGCCGACACTTTCTCGATCACATCGAGTGGTGGCTTCACCTACGTCTCGGTGGATCTCGGCGGAAACGGCTCTGTTGACACTTTGATACAAGCGACAGGTAATAACGTAATTTCGACGTCTGACATCATTTGGTCAAAGACATCGTCGATAGCACCTGGACACACTACCGGGAACTTCGGTAGTGTAAATGATATCCCCGAGCACAATCATCACGTTGGCCTCAATGGCCTGTCGCATGGCACTTCTGAAGACCATTTCGTCTTTTAGGAATAATGGCAAACTGCTCGAAGGCTCGGTTAAGGCGGTGGTCCGGCGATATTTCTTCCGCCCGCCCCCGGTGCGTGGGTGAAGTCGATCAGCGCCGTATGCGCCTGAGCCTCCTCGACCGCTACTCGCCCGGCGAATGCGCCAACTACGTCGCCGCCTGCGGCTACGATGCAGACTGATTGAAAACCGCTCTAGCCACGAATTGGATTTGGTTCGAACGGCCGATCCGGTCGCATGAAGAAGGCAAGCCCCGCTCCGACCAGCAGCAGCGCGATCGAACCGTAGAACGGTGCCGTCCAGCCGCCGGTACAATCGACGAGCGCGCCGAAGACGAGCGGAGACAGAATGCCGGCCAGCCCGAAGCCGAAATTCATCATGCCGCTCGCCGTGCCGGCATAGCGCGGCGCGATATCCATCGGCATCGCCCAGATCGGCGCCACGACGAGTTCCGAGAAGAAGCAGGCCAGCGACAGGCAGATTGCCACGCGTGATCGAGAAGACGATCTTCTACGATCACCCTAGCGTCGAGAGGGTGCATCGCGCAATGGTCTGGAAGGCGCAGCATCCAGACCTCGTCGGTAGATGAGGGCGGTCATAGCGCTGCTCGCGGCATCATTCCTGGCAGGGACAGC
>CAZZZX010000110.1:0-7725 GCA_964658585.1 uncultured Novosphingobium sp. | reverse complement strand
GTGAGCTCGAGTGTCTTCTTGCTCTCGAGCTTGACGCCCTCGATCTCCTTCTCGTCGAGCAGGACGTATTCGCCCTTCTCATATTCGAAGCCCTTGATGATCTTGTCGACGTCGACCGGACCAATGCCGGGGACCGTCTTCTCATATTTGATGCGCTGACCGGTGGGCTCGTAGATCTGATGGAAGGCGACCGCCGCACCGCTCTTCGTCGCCGAATAGATCTCGACCGGGATCGAGACGAGGGCGAGGCGGATTTGGCCTCGCCAATAGGGACGTGCCGCCATGTTATCGCTCCCCGTTAAGTGTAGTGTCGCCGCGCCCTGATGTCCGCCGCCCGGTCCAACCCGCACGCAAGCGCGTAAAGGGGAACCGATCCCGGATGCTTTCAGTGAAATAATGCCCTTTCGACGCCGCCCCGCGGAGTCCCGCGGCAATCTCGACAGGCACACCTGCGTAGGCGTAGACCAACCCGCTCATGAACTGGACAATCAGCCGCCGTTCGCGTTCGTCATAGTCGAAGGTTTGAATCACACTGGAGGTCATGCGCCGACAACGCGGGAGGGACCGAAACTCTCCGTCGGGATTTGATGACTCGCGACCTGTTTTGGAGAATCGTGATGGCTTCCAACATATTATGACGGCGGCTCTGGCGCCAATGGAAGCGAAGCTCGTAGCCGAACTGCCGGACGAACCCGGTTGGCAATTCGAGCCTAAATGGGATGGCTTCCGCGCCTTGGTGTTTCGGGATGGCGGTGAGGTCGAAATCCTGTCGAAATCCGGCAAGTCGCTCGCGCGCTACTTTCCCGACATCGTCGCGCTGAACGCCGACATATCGGCTCCGCAATTCGTGCTCGACGGTGAGCTTATCCTGCCGATCGGAGATGTCCTGTCCTTCAACGCGCTCCAGGCACGCCTCCATCCCGCAGAAAGCCGGATCACGAAACTGTCGCGCGAAACGCCGGCGCAGCTGATGCTGTTCGACTGCCTCGGCCTCGACGGCGGCGATCTCATGGCGAAGCCGCTTTCCGAGCGCCGCGCTGTGCTCGAAGCCTTCCATGCTAAACATCATGGTCCGTCGCTTCTGCTGTCGCCCTGCGGGGATATCGAGGCCGCGCGATCGTGGCTGGCGCAAAGCGGCGGGGCGCTCGACGGTGTCGTCGCCAAGCGGATCGAGGACCCTTACCGTCCCGGCGAGCGCGCCATGCTAAAGGTGAAACAGCACCGCACGGCCGACTGCGTTGTCGGTGGTTTCCGCCGTACCAAGGATGGGAGCGGTGGCGTCGCCTCGTTGCTGCTCGGGCTCTATGACGATGCGGGCCGGTTGAACCATGTCGGCTTCACTGCGGCCATTGGCGCGGCCGAGCGCGATGCGCTGGCCGCAAAGCTAACCCCCTTGATCGAAGCGCCCGGCTTCACCGGGAAGGCACCGGGCGGCCCAAGTCGCTGGAACGACGGCCGGGAAAGCGAGTGGGAGCCGCTCCGTCCCGAACTCGTCGTGGAGGTAACTTACGACCAGGTCACCGGCGAGCGCTTCCGCCACGGCACGGGCCTCCTGCGCTGGCGGCCCGACAAGGCGCCCTCGCAATGCGGGATGGACCAGCTCGTCTACGAACTGCGTCCAGCGGAACTCGCAACGCTCGATCGTTGATCACCAGAGCCACACAGGCACAAGGCCCCGACCATGGCGCGTTCCACCACCAAGACGACATCGGCATCGGACAGTCTGGCGACCTATCGGGCAAAGCGCGATTTCGCGAAGACGGCTGAGCCGTCCGGCGCGACCAGACCGACAACGGGCAACGGCTTCCTTGTGCAGAAGCATGAGGCGACGCGCCTCCATTATGATTTCCGCCTCGAACTTGATGGCGTCCTGCTAAGCTGGGCGGTGACACGCGGCCCGAGCCTCGACCCGGACGACAAGCGTCTCGCCGTCAGGACCGAGGACCACCCGCTCGACTATGCGACGTTCGAGGGCACGATTCCCAAGGGCCAATATGGCGGCGGCACGGTGATGCTGTGGGATAACGGCACCTGGGAGTCGATCGCCGGGAAAGATCCGCGCAAGACTATCCCCGAGGGCCATCTCCACTTCGTCCTCCATGGTCATCGGATGAAAGGCGAGTGGATCATGATCCGCCTGAAACCGAGGGGAAAAGAGAAGGGCGAGAACTGGCTGCTGCGCAAGGTCGCCGACGAATATGCCGGCGGTTCCGACGACTTGGTGACGACCCACCGGACCGGCATCGAAAGCGGTCTCACCATGGCCGAGATCGCCGCTGGGAAGACCCCGCCGAAAAAGCGAGCGTCGAAGGCGTCTACGCCCAAGCCAGCTGCGAAGGGCGCGACCGCCGCGCCCCGGCGGCGCAAGGGGAAACCGTCGGGAGCGCCCCCGCCCTTCCGTGCCGTCCAGCTCGCGACGCTCGTTGATCATGTACCGGCCGGAAACTCCTGGCTCCACGAAATGAAGTATGACGGTTACCGCACCTTGATCTCGGTCGGAGGAGGAGATGGCCGTGCCTATACGCGCTCCGGGCTCGACTGGACCTACAAGTTCGCGGCTATCGTCGCCGATGCGGCGACGCTGGACGTCTCATCGGCTCTGCTCGACGGCGAGGCGGTCGTCCTGGACGCCGAGGGCCGGACGAGCTTCCAGGGATTGCAAGGTGCGCTCAAGGACGATCCGGGTTCGATCCTCTACTACGCCTTCGATCTGCTCGAGCTGGACGGCAACGATCTGACGGGCTTGCCGCTGGTCCAGCGCAAGGAGAGACTTGCCGCCCTGATCGGCGCTGGAACCGAGAAGATCCGCTATTCCGACCATATCGTTGGTCGCGGCGAAGAGCTGTTCGGGACATTCTGCGAGGCTGGTCTCGAAGGCGTGATCTCGAAGCGGGCAGACGGCAAATATGTCGGCGCGCGCTCGGGCAGTTGGGTCAAGACCAAGTGCATCAAGCGCCAGGAGTTCGTCATCGTCGGCTGGACGCCGTCCGACAAGCAGCGTGGTTTCCGCGCGTTGCTGCTGGGCGTCAATGAGAACGGCAAGCTGCGCTACGCGGGCAAGGCGGGCACTGGTTACACCGCCGACGAGATCGAGAAGCTGATGGGTCTGATGACGCCGCTCGAGGTCAAGTCTCCGACGGTCGAGGCGCCGCGCGCGGCGGTGCGCGGCGCCCACTGGATCAAGCCGAAGCTTGTCGCCGAAATCGCCTTCATGGAGGTGACAGGCGACGGTGTCCTGCGCCATTCGAGCTATCTGGGATTGCGGCTCGACAAGAAGCCCGAGGCGGTCGTTTTCGAGAAGGAGGCTCCCGTCGCGCAGGTCGAGGCGCCGGCACCGACGTCGGTTCGGGTGACGAACCGCGAGCGCGTGATCTTCCCGGAGGGCAAGATCACCAAGGGCGAGCTCGCGGATTACTATCAGGCGGTGGCGGGGATCATGCTGCCTTGGGCCGGTAGTCGTCCAATCAGCCTCGTCCGATGCCCGCAGGGACGCGGCAAGAAATGCTTTTTCCAGAAGCATGACGCCGGCAGCTTCGGTGACCACGTCCATCATGTCGGGATTGCCGAGAAGGACGGGCACGACGAGCCTTACCTCTTTATTGATGATGCCGAGGGACTGGTCACCTGCGTCCAGATGGGCACAATCGAGTTTCATGGGTGGGGCGCCCGGATCGAGGACGTGGAGAAGGCCGATCGACTGGTGTTCGATCTCGACCCCGACGAGGGTCTCGATTTCAAGGATGTCGTATCGGCGGCATTCCATGTCCAGGAACTGCTCGGGCAGATGGGTCTGGCGACCTTTCCGATGGTGACCGGTGGCAAAGGCGTGCATGTCATCGCGCCGCTGACGCCCCAGGCCGAGTGGCCGGCGGTCAAGGATTTCGCGCACCGCTTCGCGCTCGTGCTCGCGCAAGCGGAGCCGGATCGTTTCACAGCCGCGCTCGCCAAGGCAAAGCGCACAGGCCGCATCTTTGTCGACTATCTGCGCAATCAGCGCGGCGCGACCGCGGTAATGCCTTACAGCGCGCGGGCCCGTGAACATGCTCCGGTCGCCGTGCCGATCATCTGGGAGGAGTTGCGAACGCTCGAGGGCGCGGCGCGCTGGCATGTTGGCGATGCCGCCGAGCTGCTAAAACGGGCCGCGTCAAAGGATCTGGTCGGATGGGGCCGCGCGGATCAGGTGCTCCCTGACCTCTAGGATCGGGACAGCAGGCTGGAGCATCCCCGCTGCCGAACGAAAGGCTTTTCCAACGGAAGGCTCCCATCTCGAACGCTATGCCGCACGCTTCAACGCCGTCGAGATCAACTCGTCCTTCTACCGGCCACATCGCCGTACGACCTACGAGCGGTGGGCGGCAAGCGTCGGCACCGACTTCCGCTTCTCGGTCAAACTCCCCAAGACGATCTCGCACGCGCGTGCTGGTGAGCACGCGGAGGCGGACATCGAGCGGTTCGCCGACGAGATCGCCGGCCTAGGCGAGAAACTCGGGATCGTTCTCGTGCAGCTTCCACCCAGCCGCGTTTTTCAGAGATACGAGGAGGAAACCCTGTTCGCATCGCTAAGTTCGAACCTGCCATGCCCGCTGGCGTGCGAACCCCGTCACGCAAGCTGGTTCGTGCCATCTGTCGAGACGTTGTTCGCAGATCTTTACGTCGCGCGTGTTGTAGCCGATCCACCACCCGCGGATGGCGCGGAGGCTCCGGGTGGCTGGCCGGGCCTGCGCTATCACCGCCTCCACGGCGCCCCTCGAATCTACTATTCGAACTACGCGCCGAAGTACCTCAAGAGTTTGCGTTCCAGGATTGAAGCCGAGGCAAACGACGCGGACATCTGGTGTATCTTCGACAACACTGCCTCGGGTGCGGCGATCGCCAATGCCCTTGAGTTGATAGCGCTGTTGTGAGGTCGCGATCGAGCGGGACTTCGCCGGCGTTGCGGAACGGCCGGCCCGCTTGCGGATTGGATCGCGATGAAGATCGCCACCTATAACGTCAACGGCGTCAATGGCCGGCTTCCCGTACTACTGCGTTGGCTCGAGGAGGAGCGGCCAGACATCGTCGTCTTGCAGGAGTTGAAGGCGCCGCAAGAGAAGTTCCCGGAAATGGCGATCCGCGACCTCGGCTATGACGTTATCTGGCATGGTCAGAAAAGCTGGAACGGCGTTGCGATGCTGAGCCGGGTCGGCGAGATCCATGAGACGAGGCGCGGGCTTCCAGGCGATCCCGATCCATCGCAGAGCCGTTACATCGAGGCCGCTGTGAATGGCATCCTGGTTGCCGGGCTGTATTTGCCGAACGGCAACCCGCGTCCGGGTCCGAAGTTCGACTACAAATTGGCGTGGTTCGACCGGCTGATCGACCATGCGGCCGGTTTGCTGGCCAGCGGCGCCCCCGTCGTGCTGCTGGGCGACTTCAATGTGATGCCAACCGAGCATGACGTCTACAAGCCGGAGCGCTGGCTCGACGACGCGCTGTTCGCGCCGGAAATCCGCGCCGCCTTCTTTCGGCTGCTCGAGCAAGGGTGGACGGACGCGCTGCGCACGATCCATCCGAACGAAACGATCTACACCTTTTTCGACTATTTCCGGAACGCCTACGCGCGCAACGCCGGCCTGCGAATCGACCATCTGCTGCTCAGCCCGAATCTCGCCAAGCGCCTCGTCGACGCCCAGGTCGATCGGCATGTGCGCGGCTGGGAGAAGACCAGCGACCACGCACCTGTCTGGATCGAGCTCGCGGACAAGCCAGTTCGCAAACGTCGTCAGGCTAAGGCCGCGAACCAGTCAGCATAGGGCGTGTTGCGGGCCATGTGACGGTTGAGATCGGGCGCATCGTCATTCCACCAAACGGGGCCGCGCTCGCCCAAGGCGCGCTTTGCGACATCGACGGCCGCACGGGCCGCCTTTTCCCCCACTTCGTCATGGTCGTGGCGGGCGGTCCGCACCGCGCGTCTGGCGTTCATCAGGTCACGGATCAAGCCTTCCCGTTCGGCCGCGCCCAGGCCGGGGTTCGCCATTCGCCAGAGTCTGCCCCGAACGACAAAATAACGGCCGTCGGGGGTGACTGGATGGGCGCCGACGTGGGCCGTCATTTCAGGGCGCCGCGCGCCCAGTCTACGATCGCGCGCTCGGGCATCGCGCCTGATTGGCGCACGATCTCGCGGCCTTTGCGGAACAGGATCATCGTCGGGATGGACTGGACACGGTAGCGTGCGGCTATTGCTTGCTCGGCTTCCGTGTCGAGCTTGCCCAGGCGGACCCAGGGCTCCAGTTGCTTGGCCGCCGCCTCGAAAGCCGGCGCCATCTGCCGGCAGGGACCGCGCCAGGACGCCCAGAAGTCAACCAGCAGCGGCAGGTCCGAGCGCGACGCATGGGCATCGAAGTTCGCGCTCGTGATCGTGATGGGCGCCGCTGCGAACAGGGTATTCTTGCAGCGCCCGCAGATGCCGCCCGAGCCCGCCCTGTCCCGTGGCACCCGATTGGGCGCGGCACAATTGGGACATGTGACGATCAGCGCGTCTGCTGGGGCGGTGGCCATATCACTCTCCTGCGGCGTGTTTTCCGGACAATGAATTCAAACCGGGCGACCTTGCTCCGGTTGCGAACCCGAGGCGAGCGCGGACCTCGGAGGCGAAGCTCCGCCCGGAGATAATCGCTTTTGTGACAGGCTTCGAAAGGTGATCGACCAGCGTGGCACTTCCATCGCGGCGATGCTGTGCTCCCAGCCGTAGCGTACTTCATCGGCAAGGTGATAGACCGATCGCGGGGCGAGCGGCACTGAACGACGCTCAAATCCATATTCAGTTCGACGCCGGAATCGAATCGCCGCGGCGTTGCCGAGCGAGATGCCGATGACATGCTCGAATACCGGCCGATCCTTGTGCCAGCCAATGCCGGCACCAGGGTCGTAGCGGATGACGAGCGCCTGGACCAAGGCTTCAGGTTCGAGGCCTGCGACGCGCGCTGCGATCGCGCGCGCAGGCAAAAGCCAATCGGGGATCGGGTCGGTCGGCGCGAAGCGCCCGGTCTCGAAATCATAGCTCCAGCCAAACGAGCGCGTCAGGCGCTTGCCGGTCCATTGTTGGAAGCGGAACGGGCTGAGATCCAGCGCATCGATCCGCACGACCAGCGCCGATTCCTCGGCTTCTGTGATCGCGTCAGGCGTCGCTGCGAGGCCCGGGATGATAGGTACGTCAAACAAGTCGAACATGTGCAGCGCCATTAGATACCGAGCGCGTTCTGAACAGCCTTTACCGCGCCATTCTTGCCGACTTCGCGAACGTCGAACATCCGCGGCGCCGGCGTTACCAGCAAATCGCTTTCGGAGAGCGTGCCGTCGAGCCAGTGCATGACGTCGCGGCGCTGGATGATCGCGCCGTGCCGCTCCTGATAGCGCGACACCTCCCGGTTGGCCTCAACGGTGATGACGCGGAAGGCCAAAGGCCAGTCCGCCATTGCCGGCTCCCACACACCCGCCAGATAGAAGAAATCGCCGTCCTCCAGGCTGACGCGGTAGCGCTTGCCCTCGACCTGCATCTCGAAAGCCGACGCCGGGACGAGGCACCGGTTTCTCGGGAAGGTCAGTCCTTCCGACCGCACGAATCGATAGGACACGCCCGCGTTGAAGCGAGGATCCGTGCCCCAGTTTGCCTCGACCATCTCTTTTTCTTGCGGCATGTCCGGATCGTACCGGATGATGGCACGTATGGCGCCTTCGGACGCTTCG